>JAGMCJ010000057.1 GCA_023129265.1 Thermoplasmata archaeon
AGAGGAACTCATTCCTCATCGCATCCAGCGTTTCCACATCGATTCCTGTCTTCTCCGCAACCGACTTTGCGTCCCCGCTTTCGAACAGGACGTAGTCAAAGAAGTCGTCATCGACCTTGTCAGCGCTCCCCTCAGGGAGCAGGTGGCAGAACGTGTAGTATGACATGTAGATCGTGGAGTCCGAAAGCGACTCGATTACCCAGCTCTCGTCCCAGGGAAGGGACGTGCCGAGTCCGTGGTGGTGGGCGCATGCCCACTCTCGCAACCAGTCCACGACGTACTCGAACTGTCTTCTTGAGAGCTCAGGTAACAGTTTCATCTTCTCCAGAGCTTCGGAGGTGAGCTTCTTCCACTCCGGGTTCCCGTAGTCCAGAAACCACTGATCGCGAACGAGTTTGACGATGGCTGGCGTCAGGCAGCGGCAGATGACTTCCCCGCTGGGCTCGTACAAGATGTCGGCCTCACCCGCCTCGATCATCTTCCGCTTGATTACGTCCTTCGCCTCCTCGACCCTCATTCCAGAGATGACCCCGCAGTCCTCGTTCATGACCCCTGTGTAGTAGCCCGTCCTGTATATCTCGTCCTTCGCCTTCTCGAGCTTATCCCTTTCCATCTGGTTCTCTATTCCCATGCGGTCCACGATCTCCACCGCTGGAAGGGGCCCCCATCCTTCGGACGTAATGATTGCGATCGGCTCTATTCTCTTGATCTCGTCAGGGTTCAGATTGAACTCGGCCAGGGTCTCATCATCCTCCTGCAGGTCCTTGAGTGCTATCCAATCGTCGGGGGCGTCCGAGGGCACGCTCGTCACTATCCCCGTGCCCTTCGCCTGGTCTATGAACTTCGATGGAAGGACAGGTATCTCCGACCCTATCACAGGCGCTCTGACCGTCTTCCCCACGAAGTCCCTGCCGCTCACAGAACCCACGACCTCGACGTCATTCTTCTGCTCCGCTAGCTTTTTCGCGGCTTCCTCACTGACCACCCAGACCTCGGATCCGACGCGCACCTCCCTGTAATCCACGTCAGGATCCACCCAGAGGTTCGTCTGCCCGTAGACCGTCTCGGGCCTCAGCGTCGCGGCCAAGAGGAACTTCCCATCGGTCGGGAACTTCAGAAGAACGAACTCAGCGGGAATCTCGCCCTCTCCCTCGAGTCTGTCATGGTCGCCCACTGGGGCCTTGTCCTTCGGACACCAGATGACAGGATGTTCTCCGAGGCGCACGAAACCATTGTCCTTCAGCTTTCTGAACTGCCATTTGACGAAACTGTCGTAGAAGGGATTCAGGCGAGTGGTGATGAATGACCTTCTCCAGTCAACAGACGCTCCTAGGCTCTTCAGGTCGCTCATTGCCTGCGGCGGGAAGTACTGCGTCCAATGGACGGGATCCTTGAACCTTATGATATCGTCCTCAGGAATGCCCATGTCTCTCATGATCCCGAACTGCATCTCCTCTCCTTCGGAGATCCTGTTAGCCGCCGCGACGATCGGCAGACCCGTGCAGTGGAATGCTTGCGGCATGAGCACGTTGTACCCTCTCATCCGCAAGTGCCTAGCCAGGATCTCCGCGTGCAGAAAAGTGACCCCGAACCCCAGATGGAGGTATCCGTTCATGTAGGGATAGGGGACATTGAGGAAGAACTTCGGCTGACCTTCTCGGGCATCGGCCTCGAAAGCGCCGGACTCCTCCCACTTCTTCTGCCACTTTGACTCCATGGCCAGTATTTCGTCGTTTTTCATGTCGGTTCTCACCCACTAATCCTAGGGCGGAAAAAAGGCTTTCGCCTTGTCCTACGGGATAAGACACCTCACGATATTATTAAATACCGTCCTACAGATACGGTCTGCGACACGTCCTTATGTTCTCGATTTGTATGACTTGAGTCCTACATCCTCGAGGGCAGGCGGTGGCTCAATGAAGGAAATCAACGAGCGCGTGACTCTCAGACTGGAGAAAGACAACCTGGACAGGATGGATTCTTTCTTGCAGAAGAGCAAGGAGTTCTCGAATCGATCCCAGTTCCTGAGGGTCGCTGTAGAGGCCTTCATTGACCGCACAGAGAAGACCCAGGAAGAGATATCGGTGAAGATACCAGCGAAGTACCTCGGATACATCGATGCTCTGATCAAGGACGGATATTTCCTCTCCAGGGAATATGCGGTTCTCAGATGCATCGAGGAATTCTTCTCCCCAGAGAACGTCAAAAGGCTCGACGAACACAAAAAGGTGATGGGAGTAGCCTCTGGGAAGGAGGTCTCGGTTGATTTCGGCGATAAGACAGAGCTTCTCGAACGATAGAGACGGGACGTGCAAGGCGCGGAAGACTGTGGGACTCAAACGCTAGCCAAAAGATAGGAACGGCGAGGGGCTGTAAAAGGCACTGCTCACTGAAGGGATGGGATGCAAACCTTCGGGACACAGACTTCCGTGCGGAAACCTTTGGAGGCAGCCAATGAGCGCAGAAGCAGAACAGGAAATCGTGGACCACGTCATGGGAATACTATCAAAAGATCTACCAGAACCCCGAATTGTGATGGTCGGATGCGGCGGTGCGGGATGCAACATCGCCGCCCAGGTTCGGGAACGGTCCGGGCTAGGATTGGAGACAGTCGCCATCAACTCCGACGAGGAGAGTCTCGGCAGCGTCGTCTGCGATGTCAAGATTCGCTTAGGGAAGGGCCCGGAGCATTCCAGAGGCGCAAAAGGCGTTCCCGATGTAGGAAGGGACCTTGCTCGTGCCGCTAGGGACAGCATCTCTTCTGCGATCAGAGCGGACATTGCATTCCTCATCGTCGGGTTGGGCGGAGGCATAGGAACTGGCTGCGCTCCCGAAGTCTCCGGAATCATCCGCGAGTCCGGTGCTGTCGTTATCGCGATACCCGTGATGCCGTTCTCCGTGGAGGGCCGCGATTCCACCGCAGAGAAGGGGTTGCGGGAGCTGCGCACCGCTTCGGACTCCACGATAGTGCTGGAGAACGATTCGCTTCTCAAGTTCGGATCGGACGTTCCCTTGACCGGAGCCTTCTCCGTTCTGAACGGCGTGATTGCCGGCTTGATAGAGTGCGTTGTGGAGAGGATATCGAGGACCTTCCTGACGGTGCTCGAAGACGAGGTCGTGGCGATGGCAAGGAACATTCAGGTGGCTGTTGACGTTCAGGAATCTGGGGAGGGAAGACTCTCCCCTCTCCCGCCGCTCGAGGCCCAGGGAGAAATCGAGTCTTATCCGGAAGAGTTCAACGCCCTCGACACCGACTAGAGTACGACACCATTTTATCTCTCCAGCCCATGCAAGCTTGGTGATGAGTTGACAGTAGTCACTGGTTCAGTTGAGCTTAGTACCCGGGGTGAGGTTGACATAATCGATGTGACCGAAGATGTGAGGCGCGTAGTCTCCGATTGCGGAATGAAGAGCGGGATAGCCTGTATCTTCACCAGGAGCTCCACGAGTACGGTCACGACGATCGAGTACGAGCCAGGCCTTCTGAGGGATCTTCCCGATGCCCTGGAGAGGCTCTTCCCGAAGAACATGGAATACGGGCACGAGCAGATGTGGCATGACGGTAACGGACACAGCCACGTTCGAGCCGCCTTCATGAAACCGAGCCTGACAGTGCCCTTCGTGGATGGGAACCTGCTCCTAGGGACGTGGCAGCAGATCGTCTTCGTGGAGCTCGACAACAAGCGGAGAAACCGGAAGTTAATCGTACAGATGGTCGGGGAGTAGTATCGCTTCGCATCAGGCGAATCGTGCTCTTATACGTGGTCAGGCATGCTCTTCGCAGTGCCGACTTCCACTTCTGGCAGGAAGAGACAAGGGAAAGTCAACCTCTATGTTCTGTCAACACTCTCCTTCCTCATCAGCCTCGGCTTCGGGCTGATCGCACCGTTTCTGCCCTTCTATGCCGAGTTTCTCGGTGCCGACGCCATCGCAATAGGAATACTCCTGTCTTCCTTCATGATTACTCGCGCCCTCCTGGCCACTCCATTCGGCAATCTTTCGGACAGGATTGGGAGAAAGGGGATAATCGGCACGGGGGCTGTGATGTATGCCTTTCTCGCCTTCTTCTTCACTCTTCCAGGGGACTGGGTCGGTCTGATTTTCGTCCGTGCCTTTCAGGGTGTTGCGTCCGCAATGGTCTGGCCGGTAGGCGAAGCTCTACTTGTGGACTCCGTGCCGGGGAGGCAACGGGGACGGGCGATGGGTGTATACATTTTCGCGTCCAATTCGGGCTGGGTTCTTGGCCCCCTCATTGGCGGACTGCTCCTTTTCATGGGGCAGAATGTCCTCGGCCTGGATACGCTCTCTAGCTATCGGTTTCCCTTCTACGTCCTCGCGATTCTGTCTCTTATCGCGGCGGGCCTCTTCTTCGCCACGGTTGAGGATGTGATCAAGCCAGAGAAGCACAAGAAGGAGCACGGGAGTTCAAGGACAAAGCGTAAGGTCGTCCTGGACTCGAGGACATCTTCCGAACTCAGGATTCTCTACCTCAACGCGTTGGTCAATGGTTTCAGCATGGGTATACTGAGTTTCATCACGATCCTCTTTATGAAGGACATAATCAATGTCGAGGAGTATCTGATTGGAATAATAATCGGCCTTACTGGTGCGATTGGAATGATCGCGAACATCCCTGCTGGGAGACAGGCGGACAAGGTTGGACGAAAACCTGTTCTTCTCTTGGGCGGTTATCTGGCAAGGTTCTCAATGTTGGTTCTTCCGTTTGTGGGGCTCCTGCCTTTGCGGGCGTTGGGGAGGGCGAACTCATTCGCGGATCCTTATCTCTATGGTCTTGTGGCCATCAGTGGGGTGTTGGCTTTCCGCTTCTTCGCTTTCCAGATAAGTCAGCCTGCATTGAGGGCCTTACAGGCGGACATCATCCCCGCCGCCGTCCGGGGAAGGCTGATAGGCATGATGCAGACGATGTTCAACGTGGGGGCGATAATCGGTGCCCCGATAGGCGGGGCCATCTATATGGCCTTTGAGGGCCGCTTCTTCGGCATCCCTCCCTTCGTCCTACCTGGGGAGGGAGTTCCATTCATCATCTCAGCAATCCTCGGGTTCATCACTCTGACGTTGATCCTGCTCTACGTCAGGGAGCCAATAAAGGCCAGAAAGGCGAAAATCAGTGAGAAATAATTTAAGGGAGACAGTTATATTTGCGGGGGAGTGAATGGTCTCCAGAGACGTACAGAATGAACGGTCCGAGAACAAGTTCATCCTCACTCGTGTCGGCGTCACGGATGTCAAGAAGCCCGTGAGAGTGAGGAGACCAGACAGAGCGACAACACTCACAGTCGACCTTGACGTTTTCGTTGATTTGCCCTCCTCCATGAAGGGTAGCCATATGTCCAGGAACCTGGAGGCGATCGGCGAGATCGTTGACAGTTCCGTGAGGCAGCCTGTCGCCAGCCTGGAGGACCTCTCACTGATGATATGCAAGAAGCTACTCGAGCGGCATGAGTACGCCTCCTATTCTGAGGCAAGGGCCAGCGCGTACTACTTCTTGGAGAAAGAGACCCCGCTAGGGACGAAGAGCCTTGAGAGGTACAGGCTCGTGGCCAGGGCCGAGGCCCGCGGCGGCGAGGAACCACGAACGAGGAAGTCAATCGGAGTCGAGGTCGTTGGGATGACCACGTGTCCCTGTGCCATGGAGACCATCAGCGGTAGCATGAGCGATCTGAAGGTGGAGCAAGCCATCACTCACAACCAAAGAAACAAGACATTCGTGATGGTGGACGTTCCAGACGGTATGACCGTCGAGGCAGATGATCTTGTTGAGATAGTGGAGAGATCGATGAGCAGCCCGACGTACGAGATACTGAAAAGGGAGGACGAGGCGGAGCTCGTCAGGCGGGCACACGCAAACCCGAGATTCGTGGAGGACGTCGTGAGGGGCGTTCTCGCCAGCATTCTCGAGGCGTTCAAGGACTTGCCCGACTGGGTTCAGGTTCAGGTGAAAAGCGAGAGCGAGGAATCTATCCACAAGCACAATGCCTACGCAGAGAGGGTAACCACTCTGGGAGAACTGCGGGGATAGCTCCGCACAAAGATTTATTCCGTGAGTCCTATTCACCCACGTTGAGTCTGATATCCCTCTGTCACATCTGCGGTGCTCCCGCGACAAATACATGCTCATCGTGCGGCAAGCCCGTGTGCAGGAACGACTTCGATTTTCGCGCGACTGTGTGCAAGGCATGCCTCTCCAAGAGGGTGAAGCCCGAAAAACAGGAGAACCCGAGGACACGCCTATTTCAGTAGTCGGAGTGCCTCTTCGCGCTCTATGCCCAAGGCTCTCAACAGATAGTCCAGCGACTTCGAGGATATCATGTCCCTCGTCTTCTCATCGAGGAACTTCTCCATTATGATGGGTGCCTTTGTGTAGTACTGAATGGCGAATTCCGAAAGGTAGTACGGCGCGCTTTCCGAATCGAGTTCGCTGGCTTTCACGTAGAACTGCTCTGCTTCATTGAATCTTCCAATGTCCATGCAGAAGGAAGCGTAGGCCTCAATGTATTGAGGGTTCTCCGGTTCCAGTTCTATCGCCTTCTTGTAGAGCTCGGCGACCTTCTCGGGTTTGACCTTTGGATTCCCGATGCTCGCCTCTGCCTTGCCGAAGAATCCCCTCGCGTTCTTCGGGTCCATCTT
>JAGMCJ010000058.1 GCA_023129265.1 Thermoplasmata archaeon
GGGGACGATGAAATCCAGCATCGCTTTCAACATCCTCTACAAGAACGCCAAGGAGAATGGGCTAAGGGGCGTCTACATCACGCTCGAGCAGAACCGCAAGAGCCTTGTGGACAGCATGGTCCGGATGGGAATGGACCCGCGGAAGATCACGGGGAAGGGCGGCATAGTCGTCGTGGACATGGCCCGCCTGCGCAAGGAGCTCGAGGATGAGGGCAAGCAGGCTGAGATAAACTGGCCGCAGTCGATCCTTACGACGGTGAACAACTACAAGATGAAGTACGGCTGCAACCTGTTCGTGCTGGATTCCCTCGCAGCGCTGTACTCCATCACCGACTTCAAGACGCCAAGGAGCGATGTCTTCATGTTCTTCGACAGGATCAGGGACCTGGATGTGACAACCATCCTCGTCTCGGAGATGCTCGACCCGGACAAGCAGCTCTTCGGCCAGTACGGCGTCGAGGACTTCCTTGCGGACGGCATCTTCCATCTGGACATGAAGAGGGACGAGAGGAACGTCAACCTCTTCCTGAGCGTCGTGAAGATGAGGATGACCAAGCACGACAGGGCGTACTATCCCGTCATCGTTGACAAGGAAGGCTTCGAGATAGTCACGCAGTAGCTCTCATGAGGATAATCATCGCCGTCACGGGCGCATCTGGCATGCCGTACGCCACAACGCTTCTGAGGGAGCTCAAGGCCGAGAAGCACCTCATCGTCTCCGAGAACGCGGTCAAGGTCATCGAGCGTGAGTCCGACATTGGCCTGGAGGAGATGAAAGCGCTGGCGGACTTCGCGCACGACCCTGCCGACATGACGGCCCCCATGGCCTCTGGCAGTGCGAAGTTCGATGCGATGGTAATCGTCCCCTGCTCCATGTCCACCCTGTCGAAGATAGCGTGTGGGATCGCCGACAACCTGATATGCAGGACCGCTCAGGTCTTCCTCAAGGAGAGAAGGAGGCTCGTCCTGGTCCCCCGCGAGACGCCGCTGAGCTCCATCCACCTGGAGAACATGAAGAGGCTGTCGGACTGCGGCGCCACCATCCTGGCCGCGATGCCCGCCTTCTACACGAGGCCGTCAACTGTCACGGACATGGTGAACTTCGTCGTCGGCAGGACCATGGACAGTCTCGGGGTCGAGCACACGCTCTACGAGCCATGGGAATGAAAAAGCGGACCGTCCTCAACTTTGTGTGAGGTCCTCCACCCTGTCGAACTCCTTCTTGAGCATCGACAGCTGGTCCTGTGCCAACGACAGCGGGGTTATGGGAACGACCAGAGTCGCATCGTTAATCGAGCAGAGGTCGTTCACCTTCTTCATGAACTTGAGAGAGACCTCGAACCCGTTCTCCACAGAGAGGTACTCCAGGCCGTCGAGGAGAATCACCCCGCCGTCGGACTTTTTCACGAAGTTGCTTACGGCCCTCATGATCTCGAAGTCCAGTCTCTTGGGGTCGAGCGTCTTGAAGTCTGAGCTCGTGTCCGTCAGCCAGTAAAGCTCGACGTTCTCTATCGATATCTCCCTCTTCAGCTTCTCTGGGTACGTCGTCGAGATGACCAGCCCCGCCAAGTTCTTCTTCAGCAGGCTGTTGAACTGCACGTAGGCCGCCGTCGGCGTCTCGCCCACGATGAGGTGGTTGTAGCCCGTCTCCACGACCTTCAGTGCCGACCCGCAGTTCTCGCACATCGTCCTCATCAGGTCGGCGCCGTCCTCGACGAGGACTATCTCGGAACAGGAGCTGCACTTGGCCGTGGTCATCTTCTTCTCCTCTTCCTCGCCGACCTCAAGGTCGTTCCCGCACGCTGGACACGTGGCCACCTTGGCGGCGCAGCTGTTGTGGTAGATTTGCCCGCACTTGCAGCGAATCGCCTCCTTGAGGTCCGTGATCTCGTCCATGCAGACAGTGCACGCGAGGGTCGAGTGAACCGGCGGCGGCGGCGCGACAGCTTCGCTGACGGCCGGGGCCTCCACCGCGACGCGCATATCCTCTTCCTCCACGGCTGGCGGTATCATCATCGTCTTCCTGTCGTAGATCACCTTCGTCATGACGACCATCGCCACGAAGGTCGCTATCATGAATATCCACATGAAGAGTCCCGTGAGGTACACCTTCGCACCGAGGAAGACGAGGAGGGACGGGAAGAAATAGAAGATGACGTAGAGCAGGACGAAGACCTTGCCGACGATGTGGAGCCACCTGATCCTGACCGCGCCGGCTCGGTAGCGCCCCGGGTGAGCCATCTTGAAGTTCATGTAGAACTTGTTCTGGGCCGACAGCATGAAGTACGTCAGGATGAACATGAGTATGAAGAGGATCTGCGGGTTCTCGAAGATGTCGAAGTCAATGAAGACAGTCTTGTCCTTGCCGCTGTCGTCGTAGTCGAACTCCGATGTGTACGAGAGAATCATCCCGCCGGGCGTACGGATTATGTGCACGGTACCTCTGTCCGAGGCCACGTCCTTGAAGCTGGTTACCCCAAGCAGGTAGTCCGTGTGATGCATCTCTATGCTGCCCTCGTAGTAGCTCGGTCCGAAGAAATGAAGGTCGTCGACCGTGAATCCAGCGGAGTTGCCTGTCGAGTCTGACTTGAAGAGCAGCCTGACGTAGAACTCCTTTCCCGCGAAGTCCTCCAGATATTTGCTCACCGTAACTGTCTGGGATGTGTTGTTTGATGCCGTCAAGTTGTAGATTTCGATCCAGTTCGTGCCATCCTCGCTCGCAAGAAACACGAGATAGTCTCCGGAGTCTGCCACGCTCCCAGTATAGGAGAATCTCAGAAAGCACTCGTTGGAGGCGTTGAGGCGGATGAGGTTGGAGGAGTAGTACCTGTCTACATCGTCCCCGTATGGCAAATCCATCCGTATGGAGCGGACTGTTGTATCCACGACGAACATGCTCGTGTCGTTATCGTAGAGGTCCGTGGTTAGGTTCCGTGCGTGGATCGAACCCAATATACTTCCGTTGGCTGTGAAGACATCGTAGAACGCCCGGGCGACAGCGACCTCATCCTGAATGTATGTCCTCCTTGCCTCATCTGTCTCCATGGTGAACCTGAGCGTCATGCTCATGCTCGCGGTCGTTCCCACGTCCGCACCGACGAGCCCGCTCGAGCTTTGCTGGACTCCAGTGTCCGAGTTGCCTTCATCAAGGGACACGTCCTTGATGCGTCCGTATCTGTATTCGGTGCCGAACGTTCCCTGGGGCGGGTTCTCCAGATAGTCCTGGACATCGAGCGAGTAGCTCAGGGCCTCGTCAGCCTCGATCACGCCGTCCCCATCATCGAGGTGGTAGAGGATCTTCTCTCTGAGGTCCCGGGCCTCCCCGCCGACCGCGGTGAAGTAGATGTGCCCGCCCCCGCCGAGAGCGGTGGTCCCGATCATCTCCACGTCGGTGGTCACGATGATGCGATTCCCCTGTGCGGAAACGATGCTGGTGAAGAGTGAGACAAGAAGAGTCAGAAAAACAGCGGTGCAGAAGTGCTGGAGAGTGCGGCGGTCCATCTCAATCACCAAATAAGTGCCAGAGATAAATAGTTTCCTAAGTCAATATCGCGGTCAATCAAAAGCTTTTCAAGTCCAGTGTGTCATGTCCTTCGGGAGCATGGAAGTCGGTGATGTTGACCTGGAGGAGGAGCACAGCAAGATAGTCGGCGTGCTCCAGTCGCTGGGCCTCTCCAACTACGAGGCGAGGGTCTACATCGCGCTCGTCGCACACGGATTCGGCGATGCCGAGACAATCGCGGGCACCGCTAAAATCCCCAGGACGTCGTCCTACAAGGCGGTCCAGTCGCTCTGCTCGAAGGGGTTCGCCTTCTCCACGTCGGGAAGGCCGTCCGTCTACAAGCCGGAACTGCCCGGGAGGATGAAGGAGAAGATACTCGGCGAGGTGTCCGAGGCCTTCGACAAGCTCAGCCTGGTGCATGAGATCGCTCGCGACAAGGGCGAGCCCCAGTTGGTATTCACGATAACCGGCAAGAGCAGGGTCATCGACAAGATAGGCGAGCTCGTGGACAAGTCCTCCGAGAAGTTCGTCGTCGCGACGCCGACGTTCTCCGAGATAAGGGAAGCTCACATGAAGAGGCTGGAAGCGGCGATTCGAAGGGGGATCAGGGTGACCGTCATCACGGAGCCGGGGCAGAAGGTGCCCGAGGGCGCCGAGGTCCACTTCCGGAAGGGGCTGATCGCCACGGACATCATCGTGGACGGGAGCGAGGCTCTCCTCGCGAGCCCGGACCTCAACGCCTGCGGGTTCACGGACAACCCGTATCTCGCGAGGCATCTGGAGGACTTCCTCTCCATAATGATTTCACACACGCGGGAATGAGAGCTGGTTGGCGGTTATGATGGAGTTCGATGTCTTGGTTGTTGGCGCGGGACCGACGGGATGCCTCGTCGCCAGGCAGCTCTGCCAGGAAGGCTTCTCCGTCGCCGTTGTCGAGGAGCACAGGGAGATCGGCGAACCCGTCCAGTGCTCCGGCCTTGTCACGAAGCGTGTTCTCGAGTTCGCCATCGACGAGAGCCACGTCCTCAGCAGGGTGAAGGGGGCGCACATCTTCTCCCCGGGCGGGCACAGGGTAACGATTGGCGGGGCCAGCGAGAGGGCCATCGTGCTGGACAGGGCCATGTTCGACCGAGGTGTGGCGGAGGCCGCGTCGCGGGCGGGGGCGGAGATGCTTCTCGATACGCAGGCGGTCGCTGCGCGGAGGTCGTCCGACGGCGTCACGGTGACGCTCGCCCACGCCAAGGAGACGGAGAAGGCGAAGTGCAAGATCCTCGTGGGCGCCGACGGGGTCAAGTCCAGGGTGGCGAGGTGGTTCGACCTGTCGCAGCCCGAGATCACGGTCTCAGGGTTCCAGGCCGAGATGTTCGGCGGGGAGCTCGACGAGGACATGGTCAGCCTCTACGTCGGCAGAGACGTCGCGCCCGGTTTCTTCGCGTGGATAGTTCCTGCCGCTGATACGATGCGGGTGGGCCTGTGCGTGAAGGAGGGCAGTGCGTTCGAGCATTTCGAGAAGTTCCTCAAGAACCCGCTGGTCTCGGAGAGGCTCAAGGAGGCGGAGCCCATCTCATACCAGGCGGGGATGATCCCCTTCGGCCTCTCCAAGAGGACGGCGGACGACAACGTCGTGATCGTTGGGGACGCGGCCTGTCAGGTCAAGGCGACCAGCGGCGGCGGGCTGTACACAGGCCTCGTCTCGGCCGAGGAGTGCGCGAACGCCCTCGTGCAGGCGCTGGAATCGAAGGACTACTCGCGTGGGTCCCTGTCGGCGTACGAGAAGGCCTGGTTCGAGCGCATCGGAGGCGAGATTAGGCGGGACCTCCTGCTCCATCGTGCGTTCGCCAAGCTCAGCGACAAGCAGTTCGAGAGGATTTTCGACCTCATCGACAGGCAGGACATCCTGGACATCATAACGAACAAGGGCGACATGGACTATCCCTCGAAGCTCGGCTGGCGGCTGGTCAAGAAGGAGCCCAGGCTGCTCAAGTTCGCGTCGCCCGCTCTAAGAGCCCTTTTTTGCTGATTTCCTCGATCTCCAGCGAGAAGTCCACCGCACGAACGGAATGTGTTATCCATCCCAGGGAGATGACGTCCGCGTAGTCCGCGTATTCCACGATATTCTGCGGGTTGATCCCGCCTGACACCTCGATGGTGCAGGAGGATATCTCCCTTATCTTCCCCGCCACGACTCTTCCGACGTCCGGAGGCATGTTGTCCAGCATGATTATGTCGGCTTCCGCCCGGGCCGCCTCGAGGGCTTCCTCCTCGGTCTCGACCTCCACCTCGACCTTCTTGTTGAAGTGGCCCGCCTTCGCCCGCTTGACGGCCTCCTTCACGGACCCCACGACCTTCAGATGGTTGTCCTTTATCAGGAACGCGTCGTCCAGGCGGAACCTGTGCGGGTCCCCGCCTCCGAGCATGACCGCCTTCTTCTCGAAGAACCGGAACCCTGGCGTGGTCTTCCTCGTGGCGGCTACGCTCACGTTGGGGTTCTTCTCGCGGCACTTGTCCACGAGCTTCCAGGTCACGGTCGCGATCCCGCTCATTCGCATGAGGAAGTTCAGCGCGACCCTCTCGCCCGCCAGGATGGGCCTTGCCCTCCCGTTGAGCCGCATCACGGTCGCGCCTTTCTCGACCCTCTGCCCGTCCCGGTGCTCGGACTCGGTCCGCACGCCGAGATGCTGGAAGATCGCCGTGGCCTCTTCCAGGCCCGCCAGGATGCAGTCCTCCTTCGCGATGATCTTCGCCAGGGCCTCGACGTCCCCCATAAGGGCATCGGACGTGATGTCGCCGTGCCCGAGGTCCTCCTTCAGAAACGCGGTAGCGTCCATCGTGAGCCCATCATCCTGCGATATTAAATCGTTTCTCTACAATTCCGTCCACTCGCCTTCCACCGGGAGCACGTTCTCCCTGCCCTCCACCTGGCTCGCGAGCGCTTCCCGATTGTCGCCGTGACAGTAGACGACCTTGGCGGGGTCGCAGCGCTCTATGAACGTCAGCAGCTCGGAGTGCCCGGCGTGCGCGGAGAAATCGAAGGAGCAGACCTCGCACTCGATCTCCTGGGTGACACCGTAGAGGTTGATCCTGCCCTCTTCCATCAGCATCCGGCCGTTCGTCCCCTCCACCTGGTAGCCCGTGAGCAGTATCCCGCTCTTCTCGTCCCTCTTCACGCGGTTGATGTACTCGAGCACGGGCCCGCCGTCGAGCATCCCGCTCGTGCAGACGACGACGTCGCCCCTCAGGGCCGTCCCTCTCGCCCTCGGGCTCCTCACCATCCTGGTTCTCCTCACCGCCCGCCTGAGCTTCTTCGGGTTCCTCAGGAACTCGGGCATGCTGAGGTAATGCCTGTTGATCGCCTGGCCCATGCCGTCGAGCCAGACCTCGAAGTGGTTCTTGGCGAGAGAGAGGAGGACCTCCTGCGTCCTGCCGACCGCGAACGAGGGGACTATGACCTTCCCGCCCCGGTCGACGATCTCCTCCACCTTCTTCAGGAACTCGTACTCGACCTTCTGCCGATTCTCGTGGTCCCTTCCGGCGTAGGTGGACTCGACTATCAGGACGTCGCACTTGACGGGTTTGGCACCCAGCACAAGTCCTGTGGGTATCGTGTGGATGTCACCGGTGAACAGAACGCTCTTGTCGCCGACTATCTCGTACATCGCCGCCCCAGGTATGTGGCCCGCCGAATGCACCCGCACCTCCGTGTCACCGATGCGAATGACATCGTCGAAGAGGACCGGCTCGAAGTTCTCCCGCATCCGCTCGATGTCCTCCTTTCCGTAGGGTTTGGGGAATCCCTCGTACTCCGCGATCTTGAGCGTGTCCCGGGTCAGCAGCTCTGCGACAAGGAAAGTCATGGGCGTCGCGAGGACCCTCGTGTCGTGCCTGCCGCACAGCCAGGGAACCATTCCCGAGTGGTCCACGTGCGCGTGGGTGAGGAGGACGTGGTCAACTGGAGGCGCAGGCTTCGGATATTCCGGCGGCTTGGCGGGAGTCATCCCGTAGTCGAGCAGCATCTTGTCAGGACCGTTCCTCAAAAGGCAGGCCAGGCTGCCGACCTCACTGGCTCCGCCAAGGAACTGGACTTCCATCCTCACCACGATGGGTGGCCTCTTCTTAACACTTTCGGGGTGTCGACGGGAGTGTGGTATCCTAAAATCATTTA
>JAGMCJ010000059.1 GCA_023129265.1 Thermoplasmata archaeon
AGGTCGAAATACTGAGGGAGAGCCTCCGGTCGATGCCGACTGAAGGATACGAAGAGGACATCGAGAAGATCGAGCTGATGCTGCGGTCACCCTACAAGATCTGGGCGATCGAGGCTGAGATGGAGAGTCTCTGGCAGAAGGTCGAAGCGGACCAGAGAAGGGAGGTCGCCCCGCCCGAAAGGGAGGTTCCGCCAAGAGTCCCTCCGCGAGAGGGCCTCGTAAACGGCAGAGCAAGGGAGGGACTGATTCCTTCTGGCCGGATAAACGGACTGATAAATGGTATAGAGAGCGCCAAGAGGGGACTGATAAACGGTCTCACGAACGGCGTTGGAATGACGAACGGTCTTGGCTCGCTAAGGTTCAGAAGGGAGGAGATGCTTGGGAGGTGGAAGCTCCTTCTCCCGATCATGGTTGCCATGGTGCTCATCGCTTCCTCGTTCTTCGTCTCGGTTGAGGTGGAAACGGGAGGCAAGATACGGATAGACGGAGGGGTTGAGGACTGGAGCGGCATAGTAATCACTGATAGCCGCCAATCCGCTGCTCTGAACCCGAACATCGACATAGTCGAGACCGCGGTGTACGACGATTCGGGCTTCCTGACATTCTACGTCCAAGTGTTGGGCACGATGCTTCAAGGAAACGGGGATGAGCTGCAGGACACTGTGTTCATCTTCATGGACATGGACGGGAATGGAGCGACAGGCTACAAAATCGAAGGTCTTGGGGCGGACAGGATGATCGAGATTTTCGGCTCCGCCAACACAGTTGACCAGGCGGTGATGTATGAATTCGATCCTGCACGTGAAAACTATGACTGGAACGGCTGGTTCAAGCCGAGAACGCTAAGTGCAGTGGCGGGTTCGTCATATCTCGAAGCAGAGGTCGACTGGGACATTCTCTCGCTGAACATCGTCCCCATAGATGTCCTGTTCGCCTCTCACGGTTACGATGGATCCCAGGACATCGCTGACTTGATAGTGTCGAACACGGGTGGATCACTGGAGGTCATTCAGAAGAGCTACCTCAGTGACCCGGTGGTTTCGGGTTCGAACGAGGTCCTGCTGGAATTGTCCGTGACAGCGCACGGAACGGACATGCACATCACTCAGATCACCGCCAAGATGAAGGGGACAGCCTTGCCGGAAGAGCTGTCGACGGTTAGGCTTCTGGACGAGAATCTTGCCACCATTGACGCAGTCAGTCCGTCGAGCATGATGACATTTGATGTGAATGTGACTGTTCAGGAAGGATCATCGGAGATCTTCTATGTCGCGGTTGACACCACGAGCACATCAGAGAACACCGTGGGCATGAGGATACTACAGCCGTCAGACATCCGCACGGAGAGTGGTTCTGTCACTCTGATTACGGAGAATCCCCAGGACGACATCGGGCTCGGATACCTCGGCTCGATAAAGGCGGGCTACTCGATCGATGGTGCGTTCTCCGAGTGGACTGGAACCCCAGATAATCCGGGGGACGTCTTGCCGACAGACAATCCGAACATAGATCTGGTGAGCTTCTCATCCGCCAATGAGACTGACAACCTGTATTTCTTCGTCGAGGTCGATGGGCAGATTCTGAAGGGCACGGCCCTACCATATGTGGGTAAACAGCAGATTGAGCCTTCGCCCTTTGTTGACAGCGATATCGACTCTGTGCCGGACGATGTCGATGGGCCAAACGGCACGAATACCAACAGGTTCGACTTCGACAACGACGGTACACCCGATGCCGCGGAAGGAGGAGATGTGGACAGCGACGGCCTCGTGGACTATCCCATGGGTCCGGACCGGTACCTGAACACGACGATCCCGCTGGACTACCTCCCCGAACACAGAGGACGGGTCGTGAGTAAGTACATCGGACCGGTGGAGAAACCTCCGGCTATCGGAGAGGATGTGCTGAGAACGTACATCGATACCGAACCCGGGGTGGGATATCTCTATGACAGCGACACAGGGTTCTACGCGGACTTCCTCCTTGAGATCAGCGGGAAGAACGGGGATGCTCTGAAGAGAAGGTTCCTTTCCTTTGGCGGCTCCCATCCGGGCCAGTGGGTCTGGGACCCTGCGGGTACCGTGGAGACTGAGAAGGACGTCAACAAGCTGGAGGCCTGTGTGGATCTGACGGGCATCATTACGGGCCCTACCTTTGACGTTCGGTTCGACCTCATCGATTGGAGCGGCGGCTACGACAGCACCCGTGGGACAAGATACGCTACGAAAGGGGACTTCGGCGAGTACAACGCGATCTCGAAGGGAGCCTACAATGTCTACTTCACAGAAACGGTTGGGGAAGTGAAGTTCGAGGTCAATGGGAACCATCTGAGTTGGAGCCTTCCGACCACTATCGACGTTGTGGGCGGCGACGAGATTGCGCGCATCCCCATCCTCTCCGATTCCTTGCTTACGATTGATGATAAGAGGGCGGTCTATGCAAGCCCAAACGGTGGAACCGAGAACTCCATATCGTACGAGTTCGACCATCAGACCCTGAAAGAGACGATAGTGCTGGATTCCCTTCCAGATCTCAACGGGAATGCCGAGCTACTCAAGCTGGAGTATGTTTTGGACTATTCGGATGATCTCCTACCCTTCGTTGAGAAGGATCCGCTTGGAGGAGTTGAAGAGACCACGACCCTGGACTTCTACGAGGGGGATCGCAGGGTGATCTCCATCTTGCCCCCGTACGTGTATGACTCCACCAATGAGCTCCTGGATTGCACGTATAGCTTCTCTCCCTCGACGAAGAGTCTGGGATTACTTTGTGATGCGGATTGGTTCGGGGAGGCGAGTTATCCTGTGTACATCGATCCCAGCGTCCACTACACGCTTGCGGACAACGGCACATACGTAACGAATTATGAGTATCTCGGGCGGTCAGTCGCAGTGGGAGACTTCGATGGCGATGGCTACGCTGATGTTATCGCAGGAGCATATCTCAACAGCTACGACAACGAGGATTTCAGAGGGCTTGCCCACATATACTTTGGGCCGTTCACAGCGAACGACGACAGTCCGGATGTGACTATACTTGGGGTCAATGCGGGCGACCGACTCGGAGTCACTGTGGCGGCGGGAAAAATAAACAACGACGCCTACTGGGATGCGATCGTGAGTCAAGCGAACTTCTCGAATCAGGAGGTGTATGCCTACCATGGTTCGGCGAGTTGGTCCTCGCCGATAACCACTCCAGATGTGACGTTCGAGACGCAAGGTAGCGGATTTGGGGATGCGATTGCTGTCTGCAACATAGACAACAGCAACTACGATGATGTCGTGCTGGGAGCACCTGGACAGAGTGGTGGGGGAAAAGCCTACGTCTACCAGAGCCCCTTCTCCGCGACGGAGTCCAGCGCCGACGATGTTCTCGCGCCCACGAACGACAAGACCGGGAGATTCGGGGACTCGCTCGCATGCGGCAAGATCGACGACGACAACTATTACGACGTAGTCGTCGGTGAGCCTCAAGCGGAGTTGAGCGGAGTAGGCAAGGATGACGGAAGAGTGAGCATCTTCAATGGCGTCGACATCGATTTCTTAGCAGGCGATGAGACACCTAACGCTGTTCTTGAGTACGAGTATGCAGAGGAGCAGTTTGGCACGGACGTCGACGTTGGCAAGATCAACTCTGACTCATACGATGACCTCGTCGTTGGAGCCCAGTACAACGATGAAGGTGGAACGGACAGAGGTAGGGCCTACGTCTATCTGGCGAATTCTGGCGGGACTGGAATCAGTGACGGTGCTTCCCCGGATGCGGACATCGCCGGGCAGTCCAGTGAAGAGAGATTCGGCTTCGCTGTGTTTGCTGGTAACATCATGGGGAGTTCTGTTGGAGACGTTGCGATTGCGGCCCCCTACGCCGACGAGGGCGGCACCTCGCGAGGCGCTGTGTACGTCTTCGAAGACCCAGTCAATGACAACACCACATACGACGACAAGATCAGCGGAACCCAGAACTCCGAGTTCCTGGGATATTCCCTAGACGGTGGCAAGTTCAGCAATGACAACGTCTTGGTGCTTGCCATTGGATCACCCTATTGGGACGACGGAGCCAATCTGGACGAGGGGAGGGTCGTTGTATGGCTGATCCCGGAGTTCCCCTCAGAAATCGTTCCAATCGCATTCGTTCTTTTCGTTCCTATCGCCGTGGCGTACCGCAGGAAAAGAACTACTTGAGCGAGTAGACTTTCTTACCCAGGCTCTCGAACTTCTCTGCCAAGGAATCGAGTGCGAATCTCAGCGCATCTGCTGCCTTCAAAGAGCCGTCCGTTTCAAAATGGAAGTGGATCTTCGTCGGGTCGCCTTCGACGGATATGCATTTCTTTGGGCACTCCTCCACGCAGGTCATGCAGAAGTTGCAGCTGAGCGGGGACTTGACTTCGACGCTCTTCTTCTTGACAGAGAACACGCCGCGGGGACAAACCTCCGCACACATCCCGCAGAAATCGCATTTATCGCCATCGACTTCGATGACAGGGAAGTACTTGTACCCGACGCCCTGGGCGACCTGCCATTTCGCATGATCCTTGCCCGTCCCCAGTATGGCAGTCGCATAGACGAGCATCGCCTGTCCGCCGCCAAGCTTGACGATCGGGATCTTCTCATCCACGACCTTAAGCGAGGAATCCCCAACGGGCTCCAGGTCGCCAGAGTAGACCATGGTGGGCCCTTTCTTGTTGAGGGAATACATAATCGTGCAGTTCGGACACCCCTCACTGGCGCAATCCTTGCACTGGTCTCGGAATGTGAACAGCTCCAAATCCGTCGGGATGGGAACCAAGCCAAGCCTGTGGGCGATTATCTCGTCGAACAGCGGTGTGACGCTCTCAGACTCCTCGCCTTCCTCACCGCGAATCGGTCCCAGATGGAACTCGACGTCTTCAATCGCCATCTTCGGAACGTCGGCGACCAGGGTCCTTCTCAGCGCATTGGCGAAATTGGGGTCAACGTCCTCAAGAATCAGCTCTGCGTATCTATCTTCCAGCTTCAGAACATCGACTTTCATTCTACACCCTTCTACCGCGCCGACCACCTTTCGACTTCCCTCCGTCGTGAGGGATGGGAGTGACGTCCTCTATCCTTCCGATTCTGAGTCCCGCCCTTGCGAGCGCCCTGATCGCGGACTGTGCGCCAGGGCCAGGTGATGTTGATTTGTTGCCGCCAGCCGCTCGGATTCGAACGTGTATGCTATCGATTCCCTTCTCCTTGGCTATGT
>JAGMCJ010000006.1 GCA_023129265.1 Thermoplasmata archaeon
TCGCCGTTGACGAGGAAAAGGGCACGGCGGTTGTCAATCAAGCGCTCTGCAAAGGCTGTGGAAGCTGTGCGAGCGGTTGTCCTGAGAGGGCGATAACCCTCAGGCACTTCACCCGCGACCAGATACTCTCCCAGGTGACTGCCATAATCGAGAAGTTGGAGGTGGTCTCCTGACAGGTTTCAATCCCCGCATAGTGGGCTTCCTGTGTAACTGGTGCTCATACGCGGGTGCTGATTTGGCGGGAGTCTCTAGGATTCAATACCCCACTAACGTCGGTGTCGTCAGGGTGATGTGCAGTAGCAGCATCGACCCCGTGATCCTCGTTGAGACGATGATACGAGGGGCGGATGGAGTGCTGGTTGCGGGATGCCATCCTGGGGATTGCCACTACGACATTGGGAACCTCCAAGCTGAAAGAAGAGTGAAGGTCGTTCGCAGGCTACTTGACAGATGCGGGTTGGAACCGCAGAGAATAAGACTAGAGTGGGTCTCCGCGTCCGAGGGGATGAGGTACGCAGAGGTCGTGGACAGCTTCGTTGAGGAGGTCGGGGAGCTGGGCCCCAATCCCGTCGCGGGCGATGAGCCCGACCTGGACATTCTGGAACGCCTCTACATTGCCAGGGATGTCCTTGGTGACTTCAGAGTCAATCTTCTGGTGAACAAGGAGCACCAGATCGAAGATGTATCCAACGTCTTCGGAGATACAATTCCCAAAGAGCGGATGGATGAACTCCTGGACACGGCAACGAGCGAGGAGTTCAGTCGATGTAGCTTGCTCATGCTTGCCAGGGATTCCCCCGTCTCTGTGCAACAGATGGCCGATCGAACGGGACTCCCAGAGGAGGAGGTGCTTGACCACACCGTCACGCTCGTGGACAGGGGTCTTCTGAAAGTCGACAGAGTCGACGATGGTTCTCCGCTTTATCTCACCATTCCGCAGGACCGCGACAGAATATCTACTCTACCCGCTTGGGCTCGAGTGGAGAAGAGGAGCATTGAGTTGAGCATAAAGAATCTGCCCGATGTCGACGAAGCGACAAAGGGATGGATAGTCAGGGAGCTGCTACTCACGCTTAGGTGTCACAATTGTGAGAGAAGGAGGAGCAACGCGTGTAACTTCTCGGTCTGCATTAGGGGCCTAATGTCTGGGGTGGTTGGATGAGCGATGAAGAGGGCAAGATCGGAGCCGTTATGGTCGTTGGTGGCGGAATCGCTGGGATGCAGGCCGCTCTCGACCTCGCAGATACTGGCTACCTTGTGTACGTCATTGATTCGTCTCCGAGCATCGGGGGAGCGATGGCCCAATTGGACAAGACATTCCCCACTCATGACTGTGCCATGTGCATCTTGTCACCCAAGCTCGTCGCGACAGGCCGACATCACAACGTGAAACTGATGATGGCGAGTGAGATTGACGCAATAGAAGGAGAACCTGGCAATTTCACTGTGTCGGTTAAGAGAAAGGCGCGGTATGTGGACGAGGAGAAGTGCACCGGCTGCGGGCTTTGCACACTCAGATGTCCGGTCGAGGTGAGGGACGAGTACAATCAGGGGTTGAAACTGAGGAAGGCCATATATCTGAAATACCCACAGGCGGTGCCGCCCGTTCTCACCATAGACCGGGACAACTGCATCGGATGTGGTGTGTGCGAAACGCAGTGCGTGGCAGGAGCCATAAACTTCTCACGCGAGGAGGAGCTCGTCAAGGTCGACATCGGCTCCGTGATACTAGCCCCTGGGTTCTCTGGGTTCGACCCCGGGCTGAAGTCAGAATACGGATATGGTGTGTTCAAGAACGTGCTCTCCTCCGTCGAGCTGGAGAGAATGCTCAGCGCAACAGGCCCGTACAGAGGCATGGTTCTGAGACCCTCCGACGGCAGGATGCCAAAGCGGATGGCGTTCATACAATGCGTCGGAAGCAGGGACGTTCAGGTCGGAAACCCGTACTGCTCCTCCGTGTGTTGCATGTTTGCCATCAAGGAGGCCATAATAGCCAAGGAGCACACTCCTGGGTTGGAGACGCATATCTTCTTCATGGACATGAGAGCGTTTGGCAAGGAATTTGATGAGTACTACATCAGGGCGGAGGAGGAGCACAGAGTCGTGTTCACGAGGAATACCAGGGTATCAAGCGTGAGTGAAAACCCGGAGACCAACAATCTCCACCTGTGGTACTCCGAACACGGCAAGATGAGGAGAGAGGAATACGACATAGTCGTTCTCTCAGTTGGATTCGACTCTCCCAAGGATGTCGAGAAGCTGGCAGAGAAGCTGGGAATAGAACTGAACGAGCATGGTTTCTGCCAAACGGATATGTTCACACCTCTTGACACGTCAAAGCCCGGGATCTACGTCTGTGGCGCGTTCAGCTCACCCAAGGATATCCCAGATAGCGTTGCCCAAGCGTCTGGGGCCGCGTGCAGAGCGATGAGCGACATCGCTGGGGCGCGAGGAGCCTTGGTGACTGCCAAGGAATACCCGCCTGAAATCGATGTTTCGGGACAGGAACCCAAGGTCGGAGTGTTCGTGTGTCACTGTGGGATAAACATCGGAGGAGTTCTGGATGTCCCGAGTCTTGCTGAGTACGCGAAGACGCTCCCGAACGTTGTCCATGCGGAGGACAATCTATACACCTGTTCCCAGGACACCCAGCAGAGAATCAGCGAGGTGGTAAGGGAGAAGGGATTAAACAGGGTCGTCGTGGCTTCGTGCACCCCCAGAACGCACACGACGATATTCCAGAACACGCTCAAGGAAGCGGGCCTGAACCCCTACCTCTTCGAAATGACTAACATCCGAGACCAGTGCTCCTGGGTTCACATGAACGATCCCGAGAGGGCCACGGAGAAGGGAAGGACCCTCATACGCATGGCAGTGGCGAAAGCGGCCTTGCTTGAACAGCTGAGACCCGCTGAGGTCGAGATCGTCAAGTCGGCTCTCGTCATCGGTGGCGGCCTCTCGGGGATGACCGCTGCACTGGAGCTGTCGAAAGCGGGCTTCGACGCCCATCTCGTTGAGAAGGACAGCGAACTCGGAGGTCTCCTCAGGAGGATCCACTATGGCCTATCGGGAGAGGACTTGCAGGGGTTCTTGAAGCGACTCGTGAAGCAGGTGGAGGACGACGACCGGATTCACGTCTACACGAATGCCGAACTCAAGGAGGTCTCCGGGTCAGTAGGGAATTTCACCGTTGTCATCGATTCGGAGGGAGAAGAGACTGAGACCCATCAAGGGGTGATAATAGTAGCTACTGGCGGGGAGGAGTACGAACCCACGGAGTATCTATATGGCAAGGACCCGAGGGTCATGACCCAGCTGGAGTTCGAAGAGAAACTCGCAAAAGAGGGCGAAATCGACGCGAAATGCATCGTGATGGTTCACTGCGTGGGCTCCCGGACGGCTGAGAGGCCCTATTGCAGCCGAGTTTGCTGCACTGAGAGCGTGAAGAACGCGTTGAGGGTCAAGGAAATGGATCCGGGGATTGCCATCTACAGCCTCTTCCGAGACATGAGGACCTACGGATTCCGCGAGGAGTTCTACCGCGAGGCGGCTGAGAAGGGGGTCGTCTTCGTCAGGTTCCTCGAGGAGAACGAACCTGTGGTAAGGGTTGACGATCAGGGAAGACTGGAGGTCATAGTCCTCGACGACATATTGCAGGAGGAACTGCTGATCAACCCAGACTACCTGGTTCTGGCGGCCGCAACGCTTCCCGCACGGGGGAACGAGGAGCTCTCCAGGATGCTGAAGGTTCCCTTGAACAGTCAGGGATTCTTCCTCGAAGCCCACATGAAACTCAGACCGCTGGACTTCGCTACGGACGGCATTTTCCTCTGCGGTCTAGCCCATCTTCCGAAGTTCTTCGAAGAGAATGTGTCACAGGCCTGCGGCGCAGTGTCTCGCGCGTTGAGCATACTCTCACAGGACACGCTTGAGGGAGAGGCGATAATCGCCGTCGTGGATGAATCCAAGTGCAGGGGTTGCGGTGTGTGTGTTGACACGTGTGAATTCGGCGCGCCCAGTCTGAAACAGCTCGAGGACGGCAGACAGGTCTCGCACATTGACGAGGCGCTCTGCAAAGGGTGCGGGTCCTGCTCAGTGAACTGCTGCAACAAAGCGATTTCCATGGGATACTTCGGAACAGGCCAAATCCTTTCCATGATAGAATCGTGTTTTCCCGAGACCGAGACGCCGCCCGCGGAGAAAGAAGTCGCGGAAGTCAAGGAGGTAACCGAAACATGACGGAGGCGATGGCACCAGCAAAAGAGGAGGGGTTCCAGCCCTCCATCCTCGCCTTCTGCTGCAACTGGTGTTCCTACGCGGGCGCTGACCTGGCAGGTGTTTCCAGGTTGCAGTATCCGGTCAACGTCAAGGTGCTGCGCGTCATGTGCTCGGGGCGTGTCGATCCCTACTTCGTTATGAGGGCCCTGGAGCTGGGTGCTGACGGGGTCCTAATCACGGGCTGCGAGATAGGTGATTGCCACTACATCTCTGGAAACGTGAAGGCAAAGGAAAGGTTCGAGAGGCTTTCCAAGCTGCTTGACCAGATCGGAATCGGCTCAGAAAGAATCAGGCTCGAATGGATATCAGCTTCGGACGGGATAAAGTTCGCCGAGCTCATGGAGGAGTTCACAGAACACATCACGAACCTGGGACCGAGTCCTCTGAAGGGGAGCGCAACTGGAGGAGTATGAGCGTATGGACAAGGAAAACGTGAAGAGACTCATATCCGACATGGGCGCTCATGACTGCGTCGAGTGTGGGAAATGCACCACGGTCTGTCCGGTGACAAGATTCAACCCAGAATTCGCTCCCAGGCTGGTCGTTGTCAAGGCTCTTGCAGGGGAAGACATGGACCTTTCGAAGGACAGCGACATCTGGGTCTGCAACACGTGCGAGATGTGCAACAATATGTGTCCATATGAGGTCGATTATTCTGGATTCATCAGAGGGATGCGTGGCGAGGCGCGCAGAGAGGGCCACGAGCCGGATTGCACTCAGGGAGGATTGCTCCACGCGATGATGAGGATAATGGCCAACTCCGATCTCCCACAGAAACGGTTGGACTGGATTGCGGATGGACTGAAGGTGGCAGAAAAGGGAGATGTCTTTCTCTTCGTAGGCTGTCTTCCTCAGATGGACGCGATTTTCGAGGACAGAAACCTCAATCTCGTTGAGACAGCGCGAAGCGCCGTCAGAATAATGAACCACATTGGAATCGAGCCCGTGGTCTCCCCGAAAGAGAAATGCTGTGGGCACGATCTCAACTGGGCTGGGGATGAGAAGAACCTCATCAAGCTGATGAATCACAATGTCCAAGTGATCAAAGACTCTGGCGCCAAGACGGTTGTCTTCACATGCCCTGAGTGCCTGAGAACGTTCGACCTTGATTATCAGGACTTCCTTGGTGATTTCGAGTTCGAGATGGTTCACATATCTGAGTTCATTGCGAGGGCGATTGAAGAGGGAAAGTTGAAGTTCCCAGAGAACATTAGCATTTCGACAACATTTCATGATTCATGCAGGCTTGGACGACATCTGGGGCTTTACGACGAGCCGAGGAGAGTGCTTGCCGAAATCCCCTCAGTTGAGCTCGTTGAGCTTGAGAAGAACAGGGAGGCTGCCACTTGTTGCGGCGTTTCCGGCTTCATGAGTTGCAATAGCATTTCCAAAGTGATGCAGATGGAAAAGATGCAGGACGCAAAGAGAACGGGAGCCGATGTGTTGGTTACCCCTTGCCCGAAGTGTCGAATTCATCTCGACTGCTCCACGAGGGATGAGACTCCTGTGGACAAGGGTTTAGTTGACATACCGATAATGGATTTCACTGTACTCGTGGATCTGGCCCTTCGAGGGGAACTGCAGATTCCCGATGTGCAAGACAAAGAAGCAGAAAAGGAGGCTGAGAAAACTGAATAAAGAAGAGGAATCGACTAAGAGGTACATACTCATTGAGCTGGCCTGCACTGAGAGGCAGTGCGACCCCTGCACCTACCCGGATTGCCCCAGGTACGTGAGAGAAAGGGGGCCCAAGAAGGCTCCTTTCACCATAAAGACAATCGCAGTCCAAAGACCCAGGGACGAAGAAATCGATGAGAAGGCAAGAAAGGCGAAAGAATCGAAGGAATAATACGGTACTAACTAGGGTGGATAAAGTATGCCCGAAACCATGCTTGTTATCGGCGGCGGGGTTGCTGGAATACAAGCATCCCTCGACCTGGCAGAGAGAGGGACGTTAGTCCATCTCGTGGAGAAGACGCCCAGTCTGGGCGGGAGAATGGCACAACTCGACAAGACATTTCCCACCAACGACTGCTCCATTTGCATACTCGCGCCCAAAATGGCGGAGTGCTACGGCCATCCCAACATCAACGTCATGACTTACTCCGAGGTTCAAGAGGTGAGCGGGAGCGTCGGCAACTTCACAGTCGTTGTGCTGAAGAAGGCAAGATACGTGGATGAGAGTCTCTGCACCGGTTGTGGTATATGTTCAGAGAAATGCCCGAAGAAGGTCCCCAACGAGTTCGAGATGGGTCTCGGAATGAGAAAGGCGATTTACAGGCCTTTCCCGCAGGCCGTACCGCCGACTCATACAATCGACAGGGAGAATTGCATATACTTCAAGACGGGGAAGTGCAAGGCGTGTGAGAAGTTCTGTGAGGCGGGAGCGATCGACTTCGAAATGGAAGACCAACTGCTCGAGGTCGAGGTCGGAGCCGTCATAGTCGCAACTGGTTATGACGTGTGGGATCCAACAGAGGCACCGGAATATGGCTACGGGAAGTATCCAAACGTCTACACTTCGCTGCAGTTCGAGAGATTGATGAACGCATCTGGCCCCACAAAGGGTCATGTCCAGAGAAGGAGCGATGAGAAGGAGCCCAAGACCGTCGCCTTCATCCAGTGCGTGGGTGCGAGAAACGCGCAACTGGGTCACCCCTATTGCTGTAGTGTGTGCTGCATGTACGCAACCAAGGAATCGATGCTCATGAAAGAGCATGGTGACATCAAATGCACTATCTTCTACAAGGACTTGAGAGCCTTCGGCAAGGGTTTCTACGAGTATGTGGAAAGAGCGAGGACGGACTACGATGTGGAGTATGTCAACTCAGATGCGACCGTAGAGAGAGAGACCGAGAACGGCAACCTCATTGTCGCCTACGACGTGGAAGGGAAAAGGGCCACCAAGGAATTCGACATGGTCATTCTCGCTGCATGTCTGATTCCAAGAAGAGATGCACCTGAACTCGCCAAGATATTGGGGATTGACACCGACGAATATCATTTCTTTGAGGTCACTGACAGAATCCTCAAGCCCCTTGACACGAAAGTCGACGGGATATTCGTGGCCGGCTACTGTCAGTCGCCAGTAGATATCCCTGAGGCGGTCGCCCAAGGATCAGGCGCCGCGGCCAGAGCGTCAGAAGTCGCCGGAGAAAGGCCCAAGGCGGTCGAGGCAGTCAGGGAGGCGATCACGTGAATGAAGAAGCCCCAAATGAGGAGGCCGAAGAGACTGAGGAAGCCCCGGAGGCCGAGGAAACGGAAGAGAAGAACCCTGAGGAGCAGACTGTCGACTTGCCCACGGAAAGAAGAGTGGGTGTCTTTGTATGCCATTGTGGCTCCAACATAGGGGGCGTTGTGGATGTTCCTTCCGTAGCCGAATACGCCAAGACCCTGCCTGGTGTCGTCCATGCTGAGGACGACCTGTATATGTGCGCAGACGACGGTCTCAAGGCCGTGCAGAACGGCATCAAGGAACACAATCTCAACAGGGTCGTTGTGGCCTCATGCACGCCCAGAACGCACGGCCCGCTCTTCCAGTCCACCTGCGAGGAAGCCGGGCTGAACAAGTACCTCTTCACATTCGTCAACATCAGAGAGCAATGCTCCTGGGTCCACATGAAGGAGCCAGAGAAGGCCACGGAGAAGGCGAAAGAGCTAGTTAGGATGGGTGTTGCCCGAGTCAAATTGCTGGAGCCCTTCGAGGAGTTAAAGAATCCTGTAGAGCGAAAAGCGCTCGTGATAGGCGGTGGCGTTTCCGGCATGAATGCGGCTTTGTCCCTCGCTAATCAGGGATTCCCGGTCTATCTGGTGGAGAGGGAAGATGAACTGGGTGGATTCGTGAGACTCCTCAACAATCTCTACCTGGGTGGGGGCGACACAAGGGAGACGATGAGGCCGTTGATAGATGACGTGGCTACCAACGAGAACATCGAGGTTCTCCTCTCCTCCGAAGTCAAGAGTGTAGATGGCTATGTTGGCGACTTCGACGTGACGATCGACGCCAACGGTGAGGACAAGAACGTAAAGGTCGGCTCGATAGTCGTGGCCACCGGCGCGCTCGAATACATTCCAGAGGGCTTGTACGGGTACGGGATGTACGACAATGTTGTCACCCTCACGGAATTCGAGATAATGTGCCGCGTGAAGAAGCTACCATCGAAGGTCCGATCAATCGCTTTCATACAATGCGTTGGCAGCCGAGGCCAGAAGGTCAGCTATTGCTCGCGGATTTGCTGCAATGTTGCGACCAAGAACGCCCTGAACATCGTGGAGAACTACAACGAGATGCTCGGCCAGCTCGATGACGTTGGGAGCGTCCCCGTTGAGTTGCACGCACCCGAAGAGGTCATGCAGAGACGGCGGCGGAGGCGACGAAGACCTGATGGAGCACCTCGGGCCGCCGAGGAGAGAAGGATAGCCCACCAGGTTGAGGTTTACGTCTTCAACAGAACGATGACGACCTACGGTGTGGAGCACGAGCTCTATTATAACAGGGCAAGGGAGAGCGGGGTCAGGTTCATTCGCTACAAGGCGGAGAGGCTCCCAAATGTCACAAGAGAAGGGGACCAGCTCATAGTCACCTACTACCATGAGACCCTCAAGGTGGAGAGGAAGCTGGCCGTGGATATGGTGGTTCTTTCGACGCCTCTCGTTCCCCAAGAAGATGCAAAGGAAATATCGCAGATGCTCAAGGTTCCACTGGGCCCCTCGGGCTTCTTCTTGGAGGCTCACGTGAAACTCAGGCCTGTAGACTTCGCGACGGATGGAATATTCGTCTGCGGCACGGCGAAGGGACCAGCGGATATCACGGAGAGCGTTGTCCAAGGTCTGGCTACTGCG
>JAGMCJ010000060.1 GCA_023129265.1 Thermoplasmata archaeon
CCCTCATGGGCGTCTTCTCTCGGACGCTCAAACGTCTGGAATGATCAGCACTCTATGCCCAGCGCGAGGTCCGAGAGAAGACGCCCATGAGGGCATGATATTCCCATTTCGAGGGTACCGCCCTGCCCATCATTCTTCTGAACATCACCGCCGTCCTTTTCTTCTTGTGCTCAGGATAGTTGGTGACGTCCAGCAGCTGTCCGAAGTAGTCATGAAGCAGCTCCTTCTCCTTGCCGGAGGCTTCCCTCGTTTCTTTCTTCGAAGCTTTCGAGAGGTAGATTTCATAGAGAAGCACGGCAACCGCGTGCGAGATGTTCAGCACAGGATAGTCCTCGTTCGCTGGGATCCTGACAAGCATATCGCACTTCGCCAGTTCGTCCGTAAGAAGCCCATAGTCCTCGCGCCCGAAAAGGAAGGCAACTGTACCATCGAGGCCCGCGACTTTCTCGACCGATTCCCTCGGGTCCGAAGATATCCTGGCGAACTTCTTCTCGCTCTCAGTGTCGACGGATGATGACCCAATGACGAAGTCCACTGAGGACAGTGCTTCGTCCAACGCGTCGACCGTTCTTGCAGAGTAGAGTACGTCCTTCCCCCACTTCGCCCGCTTGACCGCTTCCTCTCCGATCTCACAGGGATTGACAAGAACGAGCTTTTCCATTCCGAAGTTCTTCATCACGCGGGCCACGGCCCCGATATTACCCTGGATCTTCGGCTCAACGAGAACTACCTCAAAATCGGGCATGATTATCGGTATATACTAACCGTCTAATATTGTTGTGATGCGTGTAGCCATCAAGTTCGCATATGATGGAATGTGCTTCCACGGATACCAGAGACAGCCAGACGTAAGGACCGTGGAGGGCGAATTGGTGAGAGCTCTCATTTCTCTCGGTGCAATGGACTCCACCGAGGATTCTTTGTTCAGGAGTAGCAGCAGAACAGATTCGGGTGTAAGCGCAATCGGGAACGTGCTCGCCCTTAACACGGAGTTCAGGCTGGACGAGCTTCCCAGAGCTCTGAACTCCAAGATTCGAGACATCTGGGTCTGGGGTTACGCCACAGTGTCAGAGGACTTCAACCCCAGACATGCGGTCCGGAGATGGTACAGATACTACTTCCCTCCTCGCGTGAGTCCGGAGGGCCTGAGGAAGGCATCCCGTCCGTTCATCGGTCAACACGACTTCGCCCTGTTTGCACACCGAGACGAGAAATCATCCGTCCGGACAATCGACAAAATCGAAGTGAGTGAGAATCGGAGCTTCCCAATTCTGGACATCTGGGGTCGGAGCTTTCTGAGAGGAATGGTCCGCAAGGTCGCGTGGGTCATGGAGCACGTTGCCTTGGGACAGTTGACACTGGCTGACGTCGAGAAGGCGCTTCGGGGTGAAGGCCGGGATTTCGGCATCGCTCCTGCAGAGCCCACGGTCCTGATGGACGTCGAGTACGGGTTCGACTTCATTGTTCCTGAAAGGGAGAGAGAGTTCTCCCTTCGACTCGAGAACAGAATCTGGAACGCACATCTCTCTCTGGAGATTCTATCCCTCATTCTGAACCGTAGCCAGGGGCAGGAGATACGGAGGGTCGAGTGAGATTAGCGTGCCCTCAAAAGCGAATACTGAATCGGTTTGACACGTGGAAAAAATTTTATAATCGCAACCCTATGCCTCGGACGTCTTTGAGTTTCTACTTGGATAGGAGGAACAGGAATGTCCAAAAAGTGTGTTAGGTGGATTAGTGGAATCGTTGTGGGGTTGTTTGCCCTATCGCTTTTCGTCACCCCCACACCTGTCTCGTCTTCGGGTGGTGAGGGATACGAGGAGCCAGTTGAACAGGGTGAAGAGTTCCTTCCAATGGAGGAGCCTTCGCTTCCTCAGCTTAGCGAGGTTCTGGGATTAGAGAAAATCGATCCTGCCCTTCGGGACCTGGCAAAGAGCGGATACAAAGAGATGGTGGAAGTTGTACTCATTGTCTCAGACGTTTCCGCAGTAGCCAGAGCTCTCGAGAAATATGAATATCGGGGGTTGGTCGGTGAGAAACAGACGATAAAGTCGGTACCCACACCGATTGTACTTGAGGTTCCCGCCTACGCTCTTGCCGAGCTAGCTGCCATTGATGATGTTCTATTGATAGGAAGGCAAGAGGTCTTCACCCCTGATGTGATGGATGCCCCAGAGGAAGTGGTGGGAGGAGAAGTCCCGCTCAACCTCTTACCGAGGGACCAGAACGAGATGATAGAAAGAACGGCGAAGGAGAAGGGCATAAAGCTGGACCCTGTATTCATCGATTCTCCGTCTGGCCCTATGGGCTCTGGAGGCCCTCAGCCGATGGGAGAAGATCCCCCAACGCCGAATGATTGGAATTCTGTTGTGACTCACATGGCAGACCTTGCCTGGGCAAATGGATTCACGGGAGCTGGAGAGGTTGTTGCGGTCCTTGACCAAGGAATAGACTTTGGACATTCTGACCTCCAAGGGACTTGGGCCGTCCAGCCTGCCAGCACCGTAATCGAGAACATAACTGTCATTGAGGCTGTCGGTGACGAGACCACTGCCACCCTCGTGCACAGGGATGTCACTGGCTATTCCTTCTACCTGAATGGCATCCTCATGCCACCGGCGAACTACACCTTCGATCCCGCGACTGGCGTGATAGACTTCACGACGGCCTTGGTGCTCAACGATGTTGTGACTGCAAGCTACACTTACAGCTCACCTTACGCTGGATGGCCTATTACATTCGAGCCACCGGCGATAGACACATATCTCTCCAACGAAGGGGAGCTTTCAGGAATGTTTGTGGACACCTCAACTGAGCTTGCGAGCTTCACGAATGCGAGCGGGACCTACATCACGTACAACAGGGGTGCACCCCTCCTGACAACGTTCTACACCTTTGGCGAACAGATATTTGATGATGCCGAGATTTCTGATTTCCCCAGCGTGTTCCTCACGGCTGGATATAGATTTCCATTCGCGGTTCCTACGGATACTGTCCAGATGAATATCTGGGTTGAATTCACGCTTGGCGATGACTTGGACTTGGCGCTTTTCTATGATGCGAACGGAGACGATGACATAGACCTGTCGGAACTGGTCGCCTATGAAGATACGAGCACCGGTGCCAATCCTGAAGAGTTCGATTCGATATACAACCCGAATACAGAGAACGACTACATACTAGTGATCCTCGGATACACAACTTCGAACCCGACGCTCGCGGACATCTATATCGAGTTCATCAGCATTGTCATGCAGGACACCGATTACAATGTAACGGGGATTACGAGCATAAGCGGTGCGTATCACGTGGGTCTACACTGGGACTCCTACTTGAGAGCTGCGTATTTCATGGCTCCTGCGGTCCTTGTGGTAGATTCGACGTCGCCTGGGGTCTACGACACTGTCTATGTGGACCTGGACAACAACTTGGATTTCACAGACGACACGCCCGCGACAAAGGGCAGTCCGAACGTGTGGAAAGACTTGGATCTTGATGGCTACGCGGACGTTTCTGGCGGCCTCCTCTATTTCATCAGCGATTCGACGGCTATCCTTGGTGAGCGACTCATCGTGGGAAACGAGACCACGATAACAGGAACCATCGCAATCGGTGGTGAGACTTGGGGACAGTTGGGAAATGGAAGCGTAACGGTAAGCGACGTTGTAGATGTGAGTAAGAATTCCGTACCATGGAACACTGTACCCATCATCAATGAGCTGGTGCTTAATGCAACAGAAGTGATGGAGCTGCATCTCAAAAACAAGAATGTGGTTGAAGACACTATTGTGCTCAGTGTGACGGGCTCGGTGCTAAATGAGACTGGGAGAGACCCAACCGACCTGACCAAACAGTTCGTGGTCGTCGATCCCGCCACCGATGACCGTTTCAATCTTACCCATACGGGATTCACCAATCTTGTCCTGTATAGAGTCCGTCTTACCGACTTTGATGGGGATGAAGAGCAGGACTGGTTTGGACCTGTGTTGACAGTGATCGATCCTGGCAATTACAATGCTGATGCAGGAACAGGCGAGGTCGTGTTCGGGGCTGAGCTTCTGAGTAGTCCAGATCCCCTCACAGTCAACATGGCGGGAGATACTTTCTGGGCCAACTACAGTTACAACGGAGTCCTTATTGAAGATAACGATTGGTTCGATGCCGAGGGCAAATCGGTGACGGGAGAAGATTACACAGTTGATTACACAGAAGGTCTCATGACCTTGGCTAAGCCACTACCAGCTGGTGCTATTGCCAGAGCGACCTACGAATACCATCCGTGGATCCTGGACGTAGTCACTGGCAACTTCACTTTCGCATACGAACTCCAATTAGGCGACGAGCTCACGGTTGACTACTCCTACGGTGTTGTTCCAATACCCTACTCGGATATCGTGGCGGGACGTCTGGGAGTGGACAACTACTACTGGGGCGCTGGCGATATGGTTGCGTTCACTGGTGCAACCTACGGCTCGCATGGAACAGCTGTCGCCACGAGTATCGTGGGTCAGGGTGTCACCCCCATCGGCGGTACACCCAAGTTGATGGGGCTGGCTCCTGATGCGAAGGTCATTTCGATACCAGGCGGAACTTCGCACGGTTCCTTCACTCAGTACCACGGGTTCCTCTTCGCCATAGAGGGATATGATGGAGTCCCTGGAACTGGTGATGAGGGTCTCGTGATAAGCTGGAGTTTCGGCTCGAACCCGCTGGAAACTGGATGGACGGTCGGTGAGAGGTTCGGAGACTGGGTCACAACTCAATACTCGGAGGGCAAGACAATCCACGTGAAGTCTGCTGGAAATTCAGGCACCGGATACGGAACCTCCGGGAACTCAGTCGCCCCAGGAACCATAAGTACGTGCGCAGCATGGGACCTCTTCTATAGGGTGCAACCAGAGCACCTCTACGATGGAGGGCCGAATCCTCAGTACGGCGGCGTAGCCTATCTCTCCTCTTGGGGACCGGCGGCTACTGGTCAATTGGGACCCGACATCTGCTTTAGCGGAGTGTGGGCCTACGATGCTTATCCAATAAACCAGTTCATGGATGATGGTGGGACAGCGGCATGGAACATCGACGCGGGCACAAGCATGGCAGCCCCTCACGCAACAGCAGTGATTGCCCTCATGCAGGACGCATATGAGCAGACATACGGGCATTACATGGATGCCTTCGAAGCGCAGAGGATACTCCTGTCGAGTGCTGACGACATGAACTACGACGTTTTCACACAGGGATCTGGCTATGGTAATGCTCTGCGAGCTACCGACCTAGCTGCCAACAGAGGAGGTATCTTGGCGGATCCTGAGGTCTGGTACCCGGGTGACTACAGGGGCGAGGACTATGTGGCCTTCGTCCACTTCCTAACGGCTGGTGAATCCGATTCTGAGATGATGACGGTGGAGAATCGCGGGTTAACACCCCTGAACAACGTTGGTGTGTCCGCTGACTACCTAAAGAGAATGGCCACCATCGAGTACACGGTCCAGCCCTCCATTCAGGCCCCGCCGGAGCCTGTAGGCAACAACTGGACAATCATCAACGAGACGGGATTCTATGACTTCTTCGGAAGGAAGTTCGGGCCGAGCATGGATGTGACGAGATGGAACAATGCCGACCTCCTCAGGATTACCGCCCACTTCGACATGGATCTGCTGACGAACCAGCAGATATACGTAGAACCGCACGACTGGAGCGATGTCAATATGAATGGGCGGTTCTTTGGGCACTCCGCCAACATAACCGCGATGGACTTCTGCTCTGATGGCACGATGTTCGCAACCGGTGCTGAGGATGGTGTAATCATTCTGTGGGACAACACGACAGGATACCCGATTGACGACCTGGTAGGGTTGGGAGGCAGTATGATTAACGACATCGACTTCTCTTCTGATTGTAGCAAGTTGGCGGCCTCGGCTGGCCCGTTGCCCTTTGGTGGAGATGGCTTGGTGGCGGTGTGGGACGTGGCTACTCGCGCCCGGCTTGTCAGGTCAGATGATTTCCTTTTCGGCTATACTATCACCGGAGTGGAGTTCAACCCAGCCAATGAGAATCAGATAGCGTTCACTTCGAGCGTCAACTCCGCCCTTAGGTGGCTGAATGGTCTTCCGAGGGACTTCTGCTTCCCCGATCTCCTCGCGGATGTCATGATCATGGACATCTCAGGAAACCTGCTCGGAGGGGCGTGTGGACACATTGACATCGTGAACACCCTTGCGTGGAGTCCAGATGGGTCTGTAATAGCTACCGGTGGCGGTGGTTACTTTGGCGCCTGGGACAACTACGTACTGCTCTGGGACCCAATCACAGGAACCCAAGTTGGCGGATTCAGCGGTCACGAGGACGAGGACCTGTCGGGCGATCTGGACGGTGTGATGGATCTGAGGTTCAGCTCTGACAGCATGTGGCTTGCTTCAGCAGGAATGGGATCAGCCATGAGTGCGGCAGGCACTGGAACAGTGAATGTTTGGGATATGACTCTGGCGCCATCAACAGGCTACGACACGTTCAACTTCACAGGAGGAGCCCCACTATTCTCGCTCGGAAACACGAGCATCGTTCCCTTCTCGTACCAAGTCTGGGTGAACAGTACACCGGTGTCCGAGCTTGACTTGGGGCTCGGGACGGGCGACTACGTTCTGTACACGACTGACGGCTTGATGGTGTACATCGGCCCGCTTCCGATGTGGTCCAACGTTACCATTCAGTACGACTATGTTCCGCCAACCGTCGCTCTCATGCAAGAGTATCCGATGTACGTGGACTTCGATGGTGTCGCCATGAATCTAGCCATTGCCAACGCGACCGGTGTGGCAATATGGGATATTATGGGCGGCACAATCACGGCAGAGGTCATTCCCACATACGACTTCGACGGCATCTCGGACATAGGCTTCTCGTCCGGATATGAGTGGTTCTGGGCCGTGAGCTACGGAGGCGAGATAGATCTGTGGTGGAAGGCTTCTGGCGCAATGCTGGTTGACCCGGGTCTGCCCTACGGAGTGACCGGAGCATGGTTCGAGAGAAACAGGATGGGAATCTTCCTGGGTGAGAACTCTTTCGAGGTCAGAATCCATGATCCTGCCACAAGAACTCATGATGGTCTAATCATGTGGTGGAGGCATCTCTCTGGCTTGCCAGTTCCCGGACCCGTTACCGTGACAATCGAGTTCTTCGAGAAACAGCCCTGGCCCATGGTCAGTCTCTTTGAGGA
>JAGMCJ010000061.1 GCA_023129265.1 Thermoplasmata archaeon
CTGTAGTGCTTCTTGCAGATGCGCATCCTTCCCCGCTCCTTTTCGATGGACACGTCAGGGAGGGCGCTCTTGAGCTTTCCGGAGGGAATGGAGCGGACCGCCTCTTCATCGCAGCCCGATATCTCGCATGTCTCGGCTTCCTTCTCGCGTCTCGGAGACATGGTGCTGTGCAGTCCCAGACACCTATAAAAAGAGTGCGTCGAGAACTAGGGCGGCGATGTCGAGACCTATCACCGCTCCCGCCAGACTCCCCGTCATGAACCTCACGTAGTTGTCGCTCTCCCGCCAGCCGAGGAGCTGGGTCAAGCCGTCCACCGCCATGGGCGTCAGGGCGACCATCGTGACCGCGAAAAGGATGAAGTAGGATATGTCGCTCGCCTGCAAGAGGAGGAAGCCGCCCACGATGCCTGCAATCATGAAGGAGTAGAAGCCCGTGCAGCGCGAGCATATCGGCAACTTCTTCCCGCGAAAGCTGAAGCTCCTTTCAGGTCGAGCATGACACACGAATCTGATGGCCATACTAACCACTGAAGGGCCATATGCGTATATTCAGAAATAGGAGCAGCAGCAAGACCCCGATCACGATGGCGACAATGGTCCCGCAGATGCATCCTATGCCGAACCTAATACCAGCGAGCAATCCCATCCTATCAGAGCGAGAATGGAGCCATCGATAATAATACTTTCGCGGGCCCGCCAATGTCCCCTCGGCCCGTGCGAAAATGTATATCCGCCCGCTCGATAGGGAGCGCCGTGGAGCCACGGGAGATACGGAGAACGCTCGAGAGACTGGGAATGAGGGCCTCGAGGAGGCTGGGACAGAACTTTCTCACCGACGACGAGGTCGCCCACCGCCAGATTACCTTTGCGGAGCCCCTTGAGGACGACGTCGTCCTCGAGATAGGTCCCGGGCTCGGCGTTCTCACGGCGCCCCTGCTCGAGAGGTCGCGCGAGCTCATAGCAATCGAGAAGGACAGAAGGCTCGGAGCATTCCTGAAGGAACGCTTTCCCGATCTCAACCTCATCGTGGGCGACGCGCTCAGAGTGGACATCCCGCCCTTCCAGAAGGTCGTCTCGAACCTGCCCTTTGAGATCTCCTCGCCCATCACGTTCAGGCTGCTCGACCTGGGCTTTCGAAAGGGCGTGCTCATGTATCAGAAGGAGTTCGCAGAGCGGCTCGTGTCCAGGGAAGGACAGAAGGCGTACTCGAAGCTCTCGGTCGTTGTCTCCTACCGTGCGAACGCAAGGATCATCGAGACCGTCCCGAAGGAGAAGTTCTTCCCCGCCCCGAAGGTCGACTCGGCGATCGTGGAGATCGTGCCCAGAGACCCGCCCTTCCGCGTGGAGAACGAGGACCACTTCCTCAAGCTCGTGGACGCCCTGTTCAAGCATCGCAGGAAGAAAATGGGCAATTCCGTCCTGCTGCATTGGCGGGACTTCTTCGAGACCGAGGACGAGGCGAGGAGCTATCTGCGGGACGCCGAGTGGTTCGACGAGAGAGTGGAGAATCTGAGCCCCGCCCAGATTGCGGGGATTTCCAACGGAATCATAACGAAAGTTTAATCTAATACAAGCCTCGATTAGCGGTTGCCCGCCAGGATGGTTCGGCCACATGGTTAGGAAGAAGAGCAAGTCGGAGCTTAACGTAGCCGAGATCAAGTACAGGTCCCTTTTGGATAGGAGAGACGAGCTCAACGCAGAGGCCAGCGTGCCCAGGGACGAGAGGGACACCCTGAACAAGCAGAAGCGGGAGCTCATAGACAAGATGCAGGAGCTCAAGAAGAAGCGCGATTCGCTCGTTGCGGAGATGCGTAAGCACAAGAGCAAGAGGAACGAGCTGCAGAAGCGGGCGAAGGAGCTCATCGGCCTCAGGAGGGGGAAGAGGAGGGACTTCAAGACGAGCCTGCCCTTGGAGATAGACAACATGCGCCTCGAGATTCACGAGCTCCAGATGAAGCAGGAGACGACGTCGCTGACCGTCCGGAAGGAGAACGAGCTCATCGAGGGGGTCAGGGAGAAGCGCAAGGAGCTGGACGAGTTCGAGGCGATGTACGAGGAGCAGAAGAAGCTCATCCTGGAGATGGAGGGCGTCGATGACACCATCACGGAGTTCTTCAAGAAGGCGGACGAGGAACACGAACTGGTCGTGAAGCTCTCAAACGAGGCGCAGGGGATCCACGAGACGATAGTGGTCCAGATAAAGGAGATCTCGCACCTCATCGCGGAGTCCGACAAGAAGCACCAGGAGTTCCTCAAGGTCAGGGAGAAGGCCGATTACTATCACAACAGGGCCCAGGAGATGAGGCAGAAGATCCTCTCCATAAGAAAGGAGAAGCGCAAGGAGATGGCGGAGGCCAGGAAGGAGATTAGGGACCAGAACATAGCCGCCCGGAAGGCTCTGTTCGACGAGAAGAAGCTGGACGAGGACGCCGAGAGGGCCCTTGAGACACTGCTCAAGAAGGGGAAGGTCGAGAGATGATCAAATGAAGGCGGTTGTGCTGGCAGGAGGAATCGGAGAGAGGTTGAGACCGCTCACAGATGCGAGGCCGAAGCCCCTTATAACGATAGCTGGAAGGCCCTGCATCGACTACGTGATAAGATCCCTCGTCAAGGCCGGCTTCAGGGAGATAGTCGTCACGACCGGCTACATGTCGGACCACCTCATCAAGGAGATCGGGGACGGCGTGGACTACGAAGCGGGGATACTCTACTCCTTCGAGGAGAATCCGGCGGGAACCGCGGGCGCCGTGAAGATGGTCGCGGACTTCCTCGACGACACGTTCGTCGTTGCGAGCGGAGACGTGCTGGCTGACGTCGACATGAAGGAGTTGTATGACTACCACAAGAAGAAGGGTGCCACCGCGACGATGGCCCTCACGGAGGTGAAGGACCCGACCCAGTTCGGGATAGTGCAGCTCGACGACGACGACAAGATAGTCAGGTTCAAGGAGAAGCCGAAGAGGGACGAGGTGTTCTCCCATCTCGTGAACGCCGGGATATACATACTCGAGCCAGAGGTGTTGGACTACATCCCAGAGAGGGAGATGTTCGACTTCTCGAAGAACGTGTTCCCCGCATTGCTGAAGGAAGGCGTCCCGCTCTACGGGAAGCGTCTGAAGGGCGTGTGGGTGGACATCGGCAGGCCGCTTGACGTGATAAACGCCAGCCTCGAAATCATCAAGAGGGAAGGACAGGAAGTGGAGATCGAGAACGCGAGCGTGAAGGGTCCCGTGATGTTGGGAAGGAACGTCGTGTTCGAGAAGAGCGTGCGGATAAAGGGACCCGCCTACGTGGGGGACAACGTCTTCCTGGGCCGGGGCGCCTTGATCGACAGGTCCTGCGTCTACAATGACGTCTTCGTGGACAGGGGCGTCGTGATCTCCCTCAGCGTTGTGATGGCGGACAGCAAGATAGGCTGGCAGAGCGAGATCCACGAGAGCATACTCTCGACGAACAGCAACGTGGAGGAGGACGTCAAGATCGCGCGCAGCATAGTCGGGGACGACATGACCGTCAAGGCTCATTCGAGGATCGAGGACGCGAGCCTCTCCCCGCCGAGAACGCGTTCTTGACCGCCCAAAAAAAGTTATAGACGCTACTGCATATTCGGCGACTGAGTCCCATGGTGGATGTCGTTCTAGGTTTCGTCGCCATAGGCGCCATTATTTTCATAGGCTTTTTCGCTCGCCTCATTTTTGAGAAGACGAAGATCCCGGACATCCTCATCCTTGTGGTCCTCGGTCTGTTCCTGGGGCCCTTCCTTCTGAACATGTTCAACGTGGAGCTTGTCCCGCGGGATATCCTCGACCTCGTCACGCCGCCCTTCGCGGCGCTCGCGCTGGCAATAATTCTCTTCGACGGTGGCCTGAACCTTAGCTTCGACCTCGTCGTTAGGAAGCTCAAGGTCTCTATGATTCACACCGTCACCGCCTTCATCCTCACCGTGCTGACGATAGCGCTCGTCGCCCATCTCGTGCTGGGCTATCCGGTCAGCGTGGGTCTGCTGCTAGGCAGCATCCTTGGCGGGCTGAGCGGGGCGGTTGCCGTCACGACGGTCAGGACGATGCGGCTGACTGAGGACACGAAGACGCTGCTCACTCTGGAATCGGTCCTCTCGGACGTCCTTTGCATCGTCGTCGCCCTGTCGATAATGGAGTACATGAAGGGAGGGGCGGACGATAGCGTGGAGGTCGTATTGGGCAGTCTTTCGGCCGCCTTCTTCGTGGGGATGGGAGTGGGCATCTTCTTCGGAGTTGTCTGGCTCGTCATCCTCACAAGGCTGTACGGCAAGCCCTTCTCCTACATGATAACGCTGGCGGCTCTGCTCGTCCTCTACGGAGGTGTCGAGTACATGGGTGGGAGCGGAGCGATGGCCGCGCTCGTGTTCGGGATAGTGATAGGCAATAAAGAGGAGTTCGGGAGGCTGTTCCGGATACAGACAAAGTTCCATCTGGACGAGAGGATCGTTCAGTTCCACTCGGAGCTCTCGTTCCTCATACGCACGTTCTTCTTCGTGCTTCTGGGGCTGAGCTTCACATTCGCGATGAGAGGTCAAGTGGATGTGTTCTCGCACATTCCCTTCCTCTCGGACCTCGACTACACGCCCACGCTGTTCCTCATAGGCACGGCGCTGGTCTTCGTCATGATAGCCCTCTCGAGGTTCATCAACTCCTTCCTCACCATCGCCATCCACCCGGAGAGCAAGGACGACCAGACGGCCATCTCGACGATGATGGGGAGGGGGGTCGCCGCCGCCGTGTTGGCCACTCTCGCGTTCACGATACCGGCGTTCACGGACCCCACCGCTCCCGGCTACGCGAACTACCACGGCCTGATGGCCCCGTACGAGTCCCAGTTCCTCAACCTGAGCTTCCTGATCATCCTGAGCACGGTAATCGCAACGACGATCGGCGTCTTCTTCAGCGAGAAGAGGGACACGGGGAAGACGGAGCTCGAGCTCGCAAGGGAGAGGCTCTTGCAGAGGAAGAAGATCGAAGAGAAGAAGAGCTGGCAGAAGGAGAAGGCCGAGCTGAGGCGTCAGAGGATTAGGATCAAAAAGCAGATGAAGAGTAAGAAGTAGCTTGCAGAATTCATGCATCCTGCAACGATACACAAGCGAAGGGATGGGGGGGTCTGCGTGACTTCGCAGATCAGAAACCAAGTAGTTCCTTTCCGGCGCCATCCCACCGGTATCGGAACGGGACGAGAATGGTCAAAGGATGGAACTCCATCTGGAGCGATGATGTGATATCCGTCCGAGGGAAGCTTCACCTTCTGCCTGTCCCTCATTCGGAAGGTCGTGGACGGAATATCGATAGCTCTTTGGAGGAGAACAGAGAATCCCAACGTTCACCTATAGATACGTAATCACGAGCAGGATGTTGACCACGATAATGCAGATTATCGTGACAGGCAAAGCAGACTTCATGTATTCCGACCAGCTGATATCCAATCCGTGCTTCTCGGCCACCGCCAGACCAACGACGTTGGCAGATGCTCCAATGGGGGTCGCATTCCCACCGATGTCGCAACCAAGAGCAGTGCTCCAAGTCATCGGGCCGAGGGGGCCGGTTCCTTCCGCGGCCAAGCTCTGCAACACTGGAACCATCGCCGCTGCAAAGGGTGCATTGTCAAGCAATGCCGAGAAGAGAAAGGAAATCCATAGCAGCATGGTTAGTAGGATCAACAGGTTACTTCCCGCCACTCCGGTCACCCAAGAGGCCACGTCGGCTAAGACGCCGCTTTTGTCCAGACCCCCGACGACGATGAACAGCCCGGCGAGGAATAGAAGCGTGTGCCAGTCGATCTTCTCCACCAGGTCCGGCATGTCCTTGCCGCCAAGCATGAGTACGATTGTTGCACCGAGCACCGCCACGAAGGCGACCAGGAGGTCGAGCAGGTGATGCAACACGAGCAGTGTCACGGTGAATGCGAAGACAATCAACGAGATGCGGAGAAGCCGTAGATCCTTGATTGCCGAGGCGGGCTCGAGCTCTTCATGTTCCTTCATGAGGGCCTCTGGGTCTACCTGCAGGCCCGTCCCTCCGCGGCGTCTCAGGAGATAGGCAAACAGACCCACGTTGACAAAGAACACGACAACAGCGATGGGGCCTGTGTTTACAACGAAGTCCTGGAAATTGAAACCCAACGCGGTGCCCAGGATGATGTTGGGAGGATCGCCCACCATCGTGGACGCGCCCCCTATGTTGGCCGATGTGATTGCGGCTATGAGAAACGGTCCTGCACGCATTTTCAGGATATCGCACACCTCGATTATGAGGGCGGCCATGAACACGAGGACTGTGATGCTGTCCATGAAGGCTGCGAGGATGGCCGAGAGAGCGGAGAAGGCTACGAAAATGCGAAGGGGCCGAAAGCGGCTCCATTTCAGTGCATGGAGACCAACCCACCTGAAGAAACCGCTCTTGGAGAGAGCGGCAATGAGGACGAACATCCCGAAGATTAGGCCGAGAGCCTCCCATTGGATGACCTCGAGAATCCCGCGTTCGTCAAGCAGGCCGAGTCCTACCACGAGTACGGAGCCGAGGAGAACGGCGGTCGTCCTGTGGACCTTTCTCGAAAGGATGAGGGCGTAAACGACGACCAGTATCGAAACCGCAAGAATCTTCTCTATCAATCCATCCCTAGCGGACTCGTATGTCGAATCGGTCTAAAAACTTAGCGATTCCGGCTTGTGTGCCCATGTGAGAAGTGCAACGATTATTAGCCGGAGGCGGGAGGGAGAAGGACGGCCATCATGGTTGGAGCCGGAATGGTGCCAAGAGGGGAGGTCGACATAATCGTTGCAATGAACGGCCGAATCTAGCTTTCCCTCTTGTGGATTATCTCTCCGCTCTTGATGACGATCTCGACGCAGTTCCAGTCGAACATGTACGGGACGTGGAGATAGCCAGGAACGTCAAGCACAAGAAGGTCCGCGACCTTTCCTACGTCCAGACTGCCCATCTTCTCTCCCCGCCCGACGGCGTACGCTGCGTTAATCGTAGAGGCCACTATCGCCTCTTCGGGCGTCATCCTCATCTTGTAGCAGGCCAGGCTGATGACGGTCTGCATGGAGGTGACCCAGCAGTTCGGATTGAGGTCGCTGGCAATCGCAACGGGTATCTCCATCTCGATCATCTTCCGAGCGTTGGCGAAGCTTTCTTCCATCGACAACAGGGGAACGGCGGGAAGCAGAACGGCTACGACGCCGCTCTCGGCCATTCTCATCATGTCCTCTTCAGAGGTCTGTAGCAGATGGTCCGCGGTTATGGCGCCGACCTCAGCGGCCACGCGGGCCCCTCCGCTGGATGTGAACTCGTCAGCGTGAATCTTGCTCTTTAGACCGAAGGTCTGCCCCTTCTCTAGGATCCTCTTGGACTCCTCGGGGGTGAAGTAGCCTTCCTCACAGAAGACGTCGCAGAACTCCACCAGTCCCCCCCTGGCAGCGGCGGGTATCATCTCTTCCTCAAGAAGAGAGAGGTAGCCTTCCCTGTCCTCGGCGAACTCCTCGGGAATGGCGTGCGCGCCGAGGAATGTGCGAACAATGTCAACTGGATGCCTCTCGTCGAGGTTCGCGGCAACGGTGAGCATCTTGATCTCGTCATCGGTCGTGAGCCCGTAGCCGCTCTTGGCCTCCAGCGCAGTCGTTCCGTTGAGAAGCATCTGGTCCAGTCGCCGACTGGCCTGGTCGAAGAGCTCGGACTCGGAAGCCGCTCTCGTCTCCCGAACGGTCCTCTGGATCCCTCCGCCTCTCTTTGCGATCTCGAGATAGGAAGCCCCTTCGACCTTCCAGGAGAGTTCGTTCGCTCTCTGTCCCGCGAAGACCAGGTGCGTGTGCGGGTCGACAAAGCCAGGCATCACGATCTTGCCCGCAGCGTCGATCACCTCATAGTCGCGCTCGGACCTCCCCCGCATCAGGTCCTCGTACTTGCCGACGCGCTGTATCCTTCCTCCTGCGATCAGGACAGACGCGTCGGTCTGGATCCCCAGTTCCCGCATCTCCGCCCCTCGCAGCGG
>JAGMCJ010000062.1 GCA_023129265.1 Thermoplasmata archaeon
CTCGTCAAGGAGGATGAGGGCATCCCTCTTTGTCTGGAGAAGGCACAGCTCGCATTTGGGGTCGGCATCCTCCATTGCGGCCTCAAGCATCTTCCTCAGGAGCGAGAAGAACTCGGTGAGACCGCTCAGGAACGCGGCCTCCAACTCACCGAAGAGCTTCCTCGGGTCGAGATGACATCTGTGGCAGTGCTTCAGCCCCTTCTTCAGCTGGAAGCGCTGGTTCAGCTCCGCCCTGACCGCTGAGAGGGCGTCCATTATGGCCCTCATCCTGGACAGGAGCTCGACGCTTGGGGTCGCGTACATCTTCACAACGGTCCCGGAGAGCACTATCTTCTCAATGCTCAGCCTGGCATCGAAGGCCAGTAGCGAGCCCGTGAAGCACTTCTGCTTCCTCAGGTCGGGATTGGCGTCGCACCCCGTGCAGTCGATCTCGAGAAGACTCCTCTCCTTCGAATACTCCGCCCTGCATATGTCCAGGCTGACATCCCTCCGAACGGATATGCAACTTCAGTGAGAGTTAAAAACCTTCTTGGCAAGATATTTACCCAGTCCCTCGTTAGTACTAGCATGTGGAGGGACGAGAGAGCAATTTCGCACATTCTGGAGGAGCTCGTGGCACTGGCAGTCATCCTCGTGGCGCTGGGCCTGCTCCTGGTGAGTCTGCATGGGAGGTTCGTGAACGAGGTCGACTCGCTGAGGACACTGGAAATGAAGAAAGACGCGAGGGGCCTCCTTGAGAGGGTTGTCTCCCACCCGCGGCTGACGAATGACGGGGAATATCTCCTGTTGGACCAGGCCTCTTTGGTCAACGCATCCGTCGAACGGTTGAGAGAGATCCTCCAGACGCCGTACGAGTTCCGATTGGCGATACAAGACGTGACGAATTCCACGGCCCGCCAATTCCAGACTTCTGCACCGTTCGGGGATGTCATTGGAGCAACGACGAGCTGCAATGTCTGGATCCGACCAGGGGAGGTCCACGCAGCTCGGGTGTCAATCCTCATATGGAGAGGATGAGATGAACAGAGAAGGTCAACTGGCCATCACGGACGCGATGATCTTCCTCTTGATCGCGGTTCTGATCGTGTCCTTCTCGCTGATGGGCGTTCCTGGGCATCTCGAGGTCTCTGAAATCGACTCCTTGGCGGACATGAAGGACTACGCGGAGGACACGTTCATCGTCCTAATGCGCAGCACGGTGGACCTGGGACGTTGCGGGACGAACCACACCCAAGCCATCGATAGATACATCCTATTCAGAACCGACTCGGAGGACGGCGGTGAGGCGACAGAGCTGCCGGTTACGTGTGACCTCCTTGTATACGAACTCGCAAGGAATCTGATACTTGAAAGGTACGGTTTCGTCCTCTCTTCCACCTACTGGAATGAAACTTCAGGAAGACTCACGAGGATCGTGTTTGCCCCGGAAGAGGTTGAGCCGCCGAGCGAGCACTTCCGGTTGAGCTGGGCGTACCCGATGATTGGTTTCGGGAAGTCAGGCGAAGCTCTCGTCAGTCTTGATCTCTGGCGAAGGTAGCGGGAAAACCGGCAGGCCTCATGAATGAACCCGGGATCCAGATGGAACTCTGTATGAGAGGCACGGTCGCCTTCAGTCGGTACAGGCGCACCTCGACAACATTATAACTCCGGTATGCATCTGGTTACTTGGAGGAGAAACTATGCCAACAAGGGTAGAATTCCGATTTAGGGAAGGGTCGCTGAGCAAGCAGCTTCTTGGTAGGAAGGATGGAGGAGTGTCGATGGGCAAGCTCATCATCACTGGCGTGATTGTCGCAATCTTCGTCTTCTTGCTCGTAGGAGGTTTCGTGAACGTCCCCGCGGGGCACAAGGGAGTCATCGTTGCAGCCCCGGCAGGACCCGACAGGGTCGAGATAAGCGAAGGGTGGCACTGGAACCCGTACTATGCCCTGTCCAGCATCGAGATCATCCGCTACAACACGCAGACCAGGGACATGAGCGCGTCACAGGGAAACACGCTGACAGTGAGATCATCCGACAACCTAGACATACGAATAGATGTCTCTCTCATCTGGAGGATGGAGCCCGACAAGGTCGCCGACGTCAGGATCGAGAGGGGGGATATCATCGACATCGTCGACAGGTACCTCAGGACCGTGCCGAGGAACGTGGCGAGCAACTACACGGGAGAATACACCGGCGGAGAGGGAAGGATGATCGTCGAGGAGGAGACGCGAGTGGTGATTAAGCAGGAACTGGGGACGTACGACGTGGTCGTGGAGGACTTCCTCATAAGATCGATAGACCTTCCCACGACGCTCGACATAGCCATCGAGGAGAAGAAGGCGGCGGAGCAGAAGGTGGTAACGGCAGAGTTCAACAGGAACGTCACCATCATAAACGCGGACGCGGAGAGGCTGCAGGCCATTCTCGAGGCGGAGGGCATCAGGAACGCGACGGTAATAAAGGCGAACGGGACGGCTGAGGCCGTGAGGATGGTCATGGATCAGCTGCAGATCTCGGACCCCAATCTGGTCAATGTGACCGAAGCCTACCTTACGCTTCTCTACATCCAGGCGCTCACGAACCCGGACAGCAACATCCAGTACATCATCATCACGGCCGGCGGGAACCCCATAATCATCCAGCCGCAGCCTTAGGCGCGTGCGGGGCAAGAGAGGGTCTACGTCTCCCACTCAACGGTGTCCAGCGTCTCCACGTCAGTTCGATAGACGAGCGTGAAGGAATAACTGCTTTTGGGTTCGCAGGTCAGCCTGAAGTAGTCATCGGACGACAGACGCCAATCTCCATCGTGGTCGATGAACGTGATTCCGGGAGATGAACCGGTCAACGGCTCCAGCGTGATCGTGTGGGAGTCGTCTTCGTCCAGTATCGCCACATAGTAGTACAGGCTCCGGGTTGGATTGGCCGATTCGACCATGACCTCCCAAACGTTGCCACCGATTGCCCTGGCATTCGAGAGCCGCGTCTCGGGAACCTCGCCCGAGCCAGGCAACAGGATATAGAAGTAGAACATGGCCGCTGAGACCATGATAACGATGACGACGAGGATGCCCACGATCCCCGATGCGGACGCACGGGCTCCAGTCGAGTTCGGGACTCTACGGCATGCTTGTCCGGTCAACCGCGTCAATCGCAACAGTATCCCTCTGAGCTTCGGCATGAGAGTCGACTTATGGCAATATAACAGTTCTCTTCTGAATATC
>JAGMCJ010000063.1 GCA_023129265.1 Thermoplasmata archaeon
CAAGGCGCACCTTCGGACGGACTACGCTCTTCGAAACCTTAATGAAGAGCGTGCCTCTTTCGTTCCAGTCGTGCAAATCGTATTCCTGGGAACAGGTGGGAGTTGGCCCTCGCCAAAAAGGAACGTGGCAGCCGTGGCAGTCAAGAGAGGAAGGGAGATCATCCTCTTCGACTGCGGGGAGGGCACACAGAGACAGTTCATGATATCTAACCTCTCATTCATGCAGGTTCAGAAGATATTCATAACCCACTTCCACGGAGACCATTTCCTTGGGCTTCCAGGACTGATACAGAGCATGACGCTGAACGACAGAGAAGATTCGTTGCGGATATGGGGTCCCAAGGGGATAAGGGAGCTGACGGACGTGCTTCTGAGGATCGGCTACTTCAATCCTGGTTTCGACGTCTACGTAGAGGAGATGGGGGACGGATCAAAGGTCGACTTCCCGGAGTACACGGTCACGAGCATCAAGATGAGACACAATGTCCCGTCCATCGGATTCGTGCTTCAAGAGAACGACAGACCTGGCAAGTTCAACCGCGAGAGGGCGATTGAGCTGGGTCTGCCAGAGGGGCCGCTGTTCGGCAGGCTTCAGAGAGGAGAGACCGTTGAGCACGAGGGCACGACCATAACGCCTGACATGGTCCTCGGGGAGAGGCGGGCGGGAAGAAAGATCGCATACTCGGGGGACACGCTGCCCTCGCAGAGCTTCGCGGACGTTGCAACGGGCTCCGATGTTCTCATCCATGATGCCACGACGGATGCCAGCCTTGAGGAGAAGGCAAATGAGTTCGGGCACTCGTCCTCCCGCCAGGCCGCTCAGATCGCAAGAGACTGCGGTGCCCAGACGCTGTTCTTGATACACATCAGCCCCAGGTACGAGGACGTGTCCACACTGGAGAAGGACGCAAGAGACGTCTTCGAGAATGCCCACGTCCCGAACGATTTCGATGAGTACCTTGTGCGGTACAGAGACTAGCCAAACAAAACGTCCATCACGTTCGAAAAACCGAAAGGAATAAATCGAGGGCTGAACTTCAAGTTCACTCCACGGGGAGGAAACACATGAATCGTAACATCTGGGTTGAGCAGGCCAATCGTGTACCGATGGAAAAGACGAAGATAGAGATCGTGGAAAGGAAGGGGATTGGACACCCAGACAGCATTGCCGATGGGCTTGCGGAATCGGTGAGCAGGGCGCTGTGCAAGCTGTACAAGGAACGGTACGATAGGATCCTTCATCACAATACCGACGAGACGCAGATCGTGGGCGGTCAGTCGGCGCCCAAGTTCGGTGGTGGAACGGTTCTCGAGCCCGTGTACATCCTTCTGGTGGGAAGGGCAACGACGCAAGTGAACGGAGAGAGACTGCCGTACAGGTCAAGGGCGATAAGGGCGGCCAGAGACTACCTGGAATCCTTCTGCCCGCATCTCGACGTCAATATGGACGTCATGCTGGACTGCAGAATCGGCCAGGGATCCGTGGACCTCAGAGATCTCTATGAAACCCATAAGCTGCTCGCGAATGACACATCGTTCGGGGTGGGCTACGCGCCCTTCAGCGAGACCGAGATAATCACGTACGAGACGGAGCGGCTCATCAACGGTCCGCTGAAGAAGGAGATTCCAGAAGTGGGCGAAGACGTAAAAGTGATGGCAACGAGAGTCCACGATGACATCAACCTGACCGTGGCGGCGGCGATGGTTGACCGCCTCGTCCCGGACAAGTCGCACTATGTCAGCGTCGTCGAGGAACTGAAGGAGAGGCTTCTCAAGAACGCTCTCGGGCAGACCAAAAGGAACGTGAACGTGGACATAAACACCGGCGACAACTACGATGATGGCATATTCTATCTCACTGTGACGGGACTCTCGTTCGAGAACGGTGACGATGGGTCCGTTGGCAGGGGGAACCGGGCAAACGGGCTGATCACGCCTTTCAGACCGATGAGCATGGAGGCGACCGCGGGCAAGAATCCAGTGACCCACGTTGGGAAGCTCTACAACATCCTGACTTTGAAAATCGCCAGCGACATCGTCAAGGTCGGGGGCGGTGACGTCCTCGAAGCATATGTGAGAATCGTTTCCCAGATCGGGAAACCGATAGACGATCCCCAGGCGGCGAGCATCCAGCTCGTGATGGCCGATGGCGCTCCGCTGAGCGGTGTCCAGTCGGAGGCGGAAGCAGTTGCGGATGAGTGGCTCGCAAACATCTCCAAAATCACTGACCTCATTGTGAGTGGAGAAGTGTCTGTCTTCTGAGGAACGACCCGCTTCTGCCATCGATTGCCGGGCACAAAGAAAGGGTTATAAGCAGTTCGTTCCATTTTAAGCCCTGTTGGCTGTGCAAATGACCGAGTTGATAAGCGAGCTCCTGGAGAAAAGGAACGAAAGGAACGTCGAGGCAGAGAGGCACAGGAGAAGGCGCGATGAGCTCAACGACAAAACGAAGCAATGGGTCATGAGGAGAGACGAGCTGAATGCTGCTGTCAGAGAGCTAATCGAGGAGGCCGCGAAACACAGAGAGGAGAGGGACAGGCTCAATCTCGACGTCAAGGAGACAAAGAGGGAGAGGGACAGGCTCAACCGCTCCGTCAACGATGCCATCGACAGAATCAACAGACTGAAGAGAAGGCACACACCGAGGGGAGAGGTGCCGCTCAGTCGACTGAAGAAGGACCTGAGAGACCTGGAATTCAGACAGATGACCTCGGTCTTGAAAATCGACAAAGAGAGGGAGCTCGTGGAGTCCCTTTCAAAGGTCAAGACCGAGATTGACAAGAGGGAAAAGCAACTAGAAAAGGTGGAGGAGATTCAAGAAGCCACTCGGGAACTCGAAAGCATCAAATCGAAAGCCGAGGAATGCCATGGGAAGGTCGGCGAGCTAGCAGATGCGGCACAGGAAGAGCATGACAAGATGATGGCCTTCTATGAGAAGAGCGACGGAATCCGTAAGGAGGCGGACGGGGCCCAGGAGCAGTTCATCAGAACGAAGATGATGGCTGACGAGGAGCACAAGAAGCACATAGCCATGATCAGAGAGGTGCATGACTTCGACAAGATGATCAGCGGGATAAGACGCAAACACAGAAGGGAGAGAGTTTCCGAGGACGAGACGGTCGCCAAGAGGGAAGCTGATGAGATATATGACCGCTTCAAGAGGGGTGAGAAGCTCAGCACGGAAGACCTGATGACGTTGCAGAAGTCTGGCTACCTATAGAGCCGAGTGCTCGATTTTCAAGAAAGCTTTAAATATAGGTGATAGAATATATCGCATGGGGAGTTTTGGGCTAGTTCGTTAGAGTGCATCCCATCCCTTCTGACAAGGCTAGCCCTCCCTTTTCTATTTTTTGACATCCAGAGAGTGCCATGTGGTTCTGTCATTGGACAGATTGGAGGTCCACGCGCATCTTGTTCCGGAGAATGAGCGGAGTCGTGAACCGAGCTTCTTGGGAATACGGCCAGCCATCTAGAGAATGGGCGGTGGAATCTTAATATAGACAACGCCATATTCGACAACGATGAGCTTTGAGAAATTCGGCGCCTCGCTCAGGAACGCAATGAAGAAGGTGTTCTCGGCCTCCCATCTGGACAAGGACCTCATAAGGGAAGTTGTCAGGGACATCCAGCGAGCCCTGCTCAGAGCCGATGTCAACGTGCAACTGACCCTCGAACTCTCGAAGACGCTCGAGGAGAGGTCCCTGAAAGAGGCACCGCCTGCAGGAATGAGCGCGAGAGAACACGTTGCCAGAATCATCTATGAAGAGCTCGTCAACATACTGGGAGAGGGGAAGGAGCTCAAGCTTCAGAAGCAGAGGCTGCTTCTCGTCGGTCTGTACGGTCAAGGGAAGACGACCACCGCGGGGAAGATTGCGAGGTACTTCCAGAAGAGAGGTCTGAAGGTTGGAATCATTGCGGGGGATGTCCACAGACCGGCTGCGTTCGAACAGCTCTCCCAGATAGCGAGATCCATAAACGTGCCCGTCCACGGGGACCCCAGCGAGAAGAGGGCAGAGAGGATTGTGAAGGAGGGCATGAAGCGCTTCGAAGCCTTCGACGTCGTGATAGTGGACACGAGCGGGAGGCATTCCCTCGAGAAGGACCTGATAAGGGAGATCAAGAACGTGTCGAAGGTCGCCAATCCCACTGACACCGTCCTCGTACTGGACGCGACAATGGGACAGCAGGCGGGGCCTCAGGCGAAGGCGTTCCACGACGCCATCGGTGTGACATCCGTTGTGTTGGCAAAGCTGGACGGCTCGGCAAAGGGCGGCGGGGCACTGAGCGCGATCTCGGAGACCGGCGCCTCCATCGTTTTCATAGGAACGGGCGAAAAGATCGACGACCTGGAGAAGTTCGATCCTCAGAGATTCATCTCGCGTCTTCTCGGAATGGGCGACCTCAAGCTCCTGCTCGAAAGAGCCCAGGAGGCCATGAACGAGGAGAAGGCGAAGGAGACCGTCAAGAATATGATGAGCGGGAGATTCACACTGAAGGACATGTACAGCCAGATGGAGATGCTCAGCGGAATGGGCCCGCTCAGAAAGCTGATGAGCCTTCTGCCCGGTATGCCTGGGAAGCTCAGCGACGATGACCTGGAGACCGCTCAGACGAGACTGAGGAAGTTCAGGTTCATCATGGACTCCATGACGGATGACGAGATGACGAGCCCGAGAATCGTGAAGGGAAGCAGAATCGCGAGAATCGCAAGGGGCAGTGGAACCTCCCCCAAGGACGTTAGGGAGCTCCTAAAGCAGTACGACATGTCCCGAAAGGCGCTCAAAGGCCTGGCGGGAAACCGCAAGATGAGAAGGCAGCTGATGAAACAGATGCAGGCCGCCGATTTCGACATGCCGTCCTAGCTACTCGCTCTCGATCCTGGGAGCCAAGAGATAATGCACTTCTCCCTTTCCGCCGGAGACCTTGAACTCCATCTTGACCGGATAGTCGGTCCCCAAGAACATCGTGATCGACCCAGCCGAGGAGGCCGCCTTTACCATATTGGAGAAATAGTCGAGCGGGAACAGCGAGCGGACGGTTTCCTTGCAGTCCAGCGACTCAAGGAGATCCTTCGGCAACTTCAGATTGACGGAATCCGTGTCCCCTTCAGAGGTCATCTCGAAGCCGTCCGGTGAGCAGATCAGCGCGACATGGTCGGAGACGCTCTCCGATGCCCGGATGCCCTGCCGCAGTTCCTCCGCCCTGACTGTGACCTTGACAGGGAGGTTCAGGTTCGGGGCCTTTGGGTCGGACATTCCTGCCGTATCGACCAGCGCCATCCTGCGGGTGATGTTGCCCACGCTCATAATCAGCCGGTTCTTCTCCTCGTCGTAGTCCATGCTTATCACGTCCCCCACTTTGGCCAGCTTCAGGACCTCCTTGAACTTGTCCATGTCCACGCCCATCTCTTGCTCGTCCGCATTATACTCCTCGAAGGCGTCCTTTCCAACGGACAGGTCAAGCATCGCCACATGCGCCGGGTCGACGGCCTTGACGGAAAGCCCGTCCTTGTCAAGATTGAGCTTGGCCTCATCGACGAGGGTCGAAATGACATCCACAACCTCTCTCAGCACCTCTGACTTGGCTTTTGCGCTAAACATGTCCTCCCCCGAAATCCTATGTCTATTTCCGTAAACCGCTTGGCGATTATAAAGGTATGCTCGGTTCTCTTCTCAGAAGGAGTACGCCAGATGGAATCCACAAGTCCTGATGCATCAAGAACGATTGTGTGTCGTATGCTGAAGAGCGCGTTAGACTTTCAGCATAACTATTTATACGCGGGAATCCAATAATTTCAACAGTAACATCCGGGGGGTCTTATGAAAAGGCTTTTGGCAGTAGCGACCATCTCGATTCTCCTGTTCGCGGGTTTCGTGGGCATTTCCTCGAGGCCTTCGGACCTGAGCCCAATGGCCATATGGGACGACATGATCCTCTACAGGTATGATGCCAACAGAACGGGAAGAGCCCCCTTCGTAGGAGACATAAACGAACCACAAGTGAGATGGGTTTTCAACACGAGTGCCAACGTGATATCGGCCCCGCTCATTGCGGATGTGAACGGTGACAGCAAGTACGAGGTGATTGTTGCAGCTGACAACGGCGGGTTGTATGTCATCGACGAGAACGGTGTCTTCCTCTACAGCACATACTTCGCGCCTGAGTATCCAATGATGCCCGCAGCGGCAGACGTCGACGGCGATGGAAAACTCGAAATCATAGCAGGCCAGGGAACCCATAACACCGCAGGAGGCTCCCTTGACATATACGCCCTGAACGGCGAGGACCTCTCACTGCTGTGGAACTACACTTCCACATCTGGTTCTGAGCGCGGCTTTTTTTCATCACCCATGTTCCACGATTCCAACGATGATGGAATCCTGGATGTTCTTGTTGGGAGCATGGATGACTACTTCTATGCGTTCAACGGCCCCGACGGGAGCGTGATCTGGAAGAGCCCGAAGGGGCTCCACTATATCCGCACGACATCGCCCATGGATGATGTTGACAATGACGGAAATCAAGAAATCGTCGGATTCGACAACGCGGCCCAGATGCGACTGTACGACGCTGACACCGGGACCATCGAGTGGGAAGTGAAACTCGGGTACGGAGTCGGCTCCTCGCCTCTGATAGCGGATTTCGATGGTGACGGATACGGCGAGATCGCCAGCTTCATGGTCATCAC
>JAGMCJ010000064.1 GCA_023129265.1 Thermoplasmata archaeon
CAGTATGGTGCCGAGAGGCAGAATCATGTCCTGGAATTCAGGGATGTAGGTCGACGCCGAATCCCAAGACTCCTCCAATCCGTACGAGTTCTGCGTTGTGTAGTTCAGGAAGGCGTAGTTGACAAGTGTAATCCCTGGTGGCACATCGAGGTCGACGGTGACCGTGATTGTCAATGTGTGGGAACCCGGGGCGATATCCGTAAAATGCCAGACGTAGGTATTCCCGTTCTGTGATTCGTAGGGCTCGCTCGAGGACTGGAACGTTACGTTGTCTGGAAGGGTGTCATTCACCCACACGTGCGCTGCGTTCGCCGAGCCCGTGTTGTTGTAGTAGATTGTGTAGTTCAGCCAATCACCTGGCTGGGCTTCAGACTTGTCGACAGTCTTGACGACAGCGATGACCGGCCGAGAACATGTGAATGAGACATTAGAGTCTGAACCGGGCTGCCACACTCCGTCGTCGTTCGTGTAGTTCAGTGTAGCGAAGTTCGTCAGAATCGTGTTGTCGCCCACCGTGTCGTTGACCTGAACTGTAATCGTAAAGGAATTCTTCGACTTGCGAGGAAGGACGTTGAAGTGCCACCGGTACGTGTTCCCGCTCCGTGAAGTGTAATCCTTGCTCGAGGAGTTAAATGTGACACCGTCTGGAAGAGTATCGTTTATCCATACGTTTCTCGCCTTGGTTGAGCCCGTGTTGTTGTAGTAGAGGGTGTAAGTGACCTGTTCACCAGGAGCGGCTGAAGTCTTATCCGCGACTTTCTCTACGACCAACGAGGGTTTTGTACGTTCGTTCGGCTCCCCCTTGGTGGGTGATTTTGAGACGTACCAATCATCGGGACTGTCATTATCGATAGGCTTCCCAGTTTCAGATTCCCGGAATCTTGACCAGCTCTCAGACGCCTTGAGACTTGGGTAGTCCGTTTCGTCGACAGTTGTGGTCCCGTTGACTAGCTTGACATTCGCACCGCCATTCGGCAGTGTGTCTCCAGTGAAGTCCACGACAAGATATTCGTCCCCGCTGCCAAAAGCTCCAATCGTTGTTCCAGAGGGGAAAGTGTATATGGTCGTGCCGTCCACGACCAGCTCCCATCCAGAGATGTCAATCTCCCAGTCCGCAGCATTCACGAGTTCAATCCATTCACTGTTCGGTTTGCTGGGCCTGATTTCATTTACTACGACATCGTCGCTCTCGGGGCTGCGCGTTCTGCTCCTGCTCGTTGAATTCGTCAGGGCGATGTCAGAGCGATCGTAGCTCTTGCTCCAGTCGATCATATAGACGTGTGCAACGAAATCGTCAGTCAAGTTGAGGACTTGGGCGGGCACTCCCATCTCCATCCTAATGCTGTCAGTCGCTGCGTCCAACGGCGAGCTCAGCTCCCAGGGAATCTCAGAGGACTGGTTGTAAACGTAGACACCGGTGGAGTTAATCCTCCCGCCTTTGCCTATGACCAGAAGCATAAAGTCGTATCCGACGAACTGACCGTCCGCGATAGTCCTCAGGCCTGTGCTCGGCCCGTCTCTGTCCAGATACACAACGACCCTGTCCATCCCCTCAGAGATCTTCGCAGGCATCGGACCGATATATATCCTGATGCTCTCGTTGGTATAGGGTTCTGTGAAGTTGGACGGAAGGACAGTTTCTAGCCAATAGTCTCCGCCGAAGGGATAGTCCAGTTCGCCGTCATTGTCCACATCGCCTCCCTCGGAGACATCCGACACACCGTCGTTGTCGAAGTCGAACCTGAATATCCCGTTCGGGCCGTCGAGGTCGTCTGGCACGGTATCAAGATCACTGTCCAGATAAGGAGGAACATATGTTCCTGGCCGCTCGTAGGTCGCGGGAATCAGATCGCCGCCAAGCATCCTTCCCAGGCGGTCAATCTCGAGGTAGAACGAGACGTTCTCCGCCCTGTGAAGCGAGTAGTTCCTGAGGTCGATGTTCTCGTTTATCGTGGCATTGGCGGAATCGATCCTGATCACATCGTCGTTGCCATCTGTCTGGTATGACCCGTTCCAGTCTGCAAATGCACCGTCCACGGTCACTTCAGGCGGGGAGAGGATGTAGGAATTCGTGAGAAAAACTTCCCTGATGAGTACCGTCGAGTTCGCAACGACATTGTCGAGTCTGAGTCCAAAAGAATGGGTTTGAGGCATGGAGGACAACTGTGCCACCGTGAAGATGGTGACGTTGCCCGTGAGCGGGCTCGAGGACGTGTTCAACTGGAAGTGGACACTGGCGTCAGCAACGTCCGAGCTCCCCAGGAGGAAGTCCGATGCGTCCCACATCCCGTCGACGTTCGAGTCCAGATACAGCGCAACGGTAATGAGATGATCAGAGAGATTGCCCTGCTTCGAGAAGTCGAGAGACAGAGTACTGAGGGCGGTTGCCTGGATTCCCAAGTTCAAGGAAAGAACGGGGAACTCGGTCTGTGTCACAACCTGCGGGGCCACGGTCTCAACGTCCACCGTGAGCGCCCCGCGGTCCGTTTCCACTATCGCGTCCCCCACATCCATGTTTCCGAAGATGTCCTTGGTCGCCAACAGCGTCCTAGCATCAACGTTGGGAAGACTGAAGACCGCCTCGAGCTTGCCTTGATCCACGGCGCAGGCAACAGACCCAACCGGTCGGAACCCGTGCCAGTTGTCCCTGCCACGCGACGGTGAGAATTCCAAGTACTTCCCTCGTGCGCACGAGTTGTTCCAGCCGCTGAGATGCACGAGATCGTCCACTCCAAGATTGCCAACTATGTAACCAGTCGAAGAGTCTCCGTCGCTGTCGATGAGAAGGAAGAGATTGTCGAGGCCTTCCTGTCCAGTACCGCTGAACATCGAACCTTCCACTTCTGCATACAGGTATCCACGGTTGAGTTGCCTAAACAGCCGGTAGGAGACGATGTTGACATCGGCGTTCTCCAGCTGATCCAGGGAATCATCGAGGAATATCACGGAGCTCCTCGTTGACAGTTCGGACCAGTCATCGAAGTCTCCGTCGATTTCAATCGCGGTTCCCGCAGGGGCGAAGAGTATCGAGCCCAGCATGGGCATGAGTATGAGGAACGTGAGAAGGGCGGCCACTCCAACGAGGCCCCGCGACCACCTCGACGGTCCTCTGGGAACCTCCAGCGGCCTCACCCTGCCCGCCCTGCCGTTGACCAGACCGTTGCCGTTGATGAGGCCGTTGACTAGGCCGTTGACCCGCCCGACT
>JAGMCJ010000065.1 GCA_023129265.1 Thermoplasmata archaeon
GAGAAACGCGTCGACGGCTTTTTCGGTGATTGGCAAGACGAGATCTTGGTTGACGTTGACACGCAACTGACGGAGAACCCCAATGTGGACGTGAACGGCTACTCGACGAACCTCTCCAACCAGTACGTATTCGCGTATCTGTCCGTCAAGGGCGAAATCCTTGGAGGGCTATTCACTCCTGAGAAGAGGGTGAAGGTTTCCCCAGGTGAGCCGGGCGAACCCTCTCCGCCTTCAAGGATTCCCAGAGTGGCTGGAGAAGACGTAGCACTCATTTACCTTGACACGAATTCCTCGGTCTCGCAAGGATATCCGGTCGGCGGGCTGAGGGCCGACTATCTGGTGAGGCTCACCGGAATCGGTGGCAAGATAATCGCGAAGGAACTCTTCGAATGGGACACTGGACGCTGGAAGAACGTCGGTTCGGTGGAAGCTGAAGCTGGCGACCGAGAGTTAGAGGTCTCCGTTTCCGCGGCCCGCTTAGGAGAACTCAACAGCTCCAGAGTTTTCTTCCAGACCACGGATTGGGCGCGCAACCACGATGAGGCCTGGAGCAACACGACATGGTCAACGAGGACGGGATCCAGGAGCATATACGTCATTGAGAGCACGACGTCCGCTAGTAGCACGGCCTATTCGCACCAGAGGAAAATCGTGTACGACGGTACATACTTCTGGGCGTTCTATTACGACGGTGACGAGGGGAAGACGATGTACGAGTACAGCTCCTCGGGCGAAAGCTGGTCCGACACTGCGGTCTCGGCGTTCTCCACCTCAGGAGTTAACTACGCTTCCGTGTGGCTCGATAGCGCCAACTCCACAATCTACATCGTTGGGGACACCTCTGCCAGTGACGCGACCGTGATAACGAGGAAAGGAACGATCTCGGGAACGAGCATCTCCTGGGGCAGCGAGTACACGGTCACAGTCTCGGGGAGCAACCTGGGCAGCAAGGTAGCCTTCATTTCGCGAAGCTCAACAGGCTACATCTGGATCGCTTCCTCCTGTCAGGAAACGAACTACAATGTCGCGGGAGTCAGGTCCACTAACACAGACGATGTGTCCGCCTGGGACACGAGAACCGTTCTGAGGACTGCCGGTGATGTCTCGAACAACTATGTGTTCCCGCAGATCGCCCCGCTCCTTGGCGGGGACATATACGCTGTCTGGTATGCCGACGGCTACATAGAGGGAAGAGGCTATGATGCAGGGAGTTCCTCCTGGGAATCGAAGGAAGCGATCATAGCCACGACCGTGGGAACCAAGGACAAGATGGGACCCTCCGTCGTTGCGGACTCATCGCAGACTCTTCATCTGATATACTCGGACTTGAACGGCTACATCCAGTATATGTACAAGGTGACATCGGGTTCCTGGACGGATGGCTCGTCCGATCCAGAGACGAACAACCAGTACAATTTCTATCCAACCCTGAGCCTTCTCACGACGAACGACAATCTTTACGCATTCTACATAAGAGGGAACCAGCTATACTGTAGGGTTTGGGATGGGAGTTCGTGGTCCGAAGTCACTCTGACATCTGACACTAATACGAAAACACACCTCACCTCGACCTACTCCGGTTCAGGCGATGGCGAGCTTCCGTGGATTTGGAAGCAGGAGACGTTGGACTACGAGATCGCCATTGAGAGAATACCTGAGTTTGAGCATCTCATCCTGCCGATAGTGTTGACTGGACTAGTTACGTTCGTGAGAAGACTGACTCGGTCCAGGAGGACGCAAGGGAAGTTCTCAGGGGCTGCTGACAGCTAAAGATGTCCCGCCTGATTGAGCAACAATTCGACATCCCTCCCAGCTAGCTTCGAATTCCGGAAGAAGGAGGCAATCAACTTGGGCCGCCATTGGAGGCGTCGGAGGCCCCGTCGTAGGGCGGTTCGGCTTATGGACGTTGCGGAATCGGTCTAGGCGTCTTTAGCCTTCTCTGCAGTCGAGCCAGCCTCTAGTATGTTTGTGAATCAGGTAAGCGTGGACCCGTATTATGCGCGAATTCTGAGAGGAACAGGAACGATATCCCAAATGCCTGCAAGACGACTCCCAGGAACACCGCCAGTCGGTTGATGCTCCCGAATTCGTCGAAGGCCTCACCAATAATGGGTATCTCAAAAATGTCGTGAAGCACGGAGAACCCCACGAAACCCACAACACCGACGACTATCAGGATCAGTCCTGTGTACCAGTAGAGTCTGCCGGTCCTTCCGTCGTCTGAGATTTCATCGGTCTCGGCTTTGCCTCTGCTGGTGAGCATTGGATCTGTATCGAGCAAGTCCAGTTCCAGATCTTCGATCTCTCTGAGTATCTCTTCTGCCGAGGGTTCGTGAGTCTCTGTCGAATCGTCAAGGCGAGAGTTGAGCTTCTTGAGTCCCGCAGGGGTCAGTCTGTACATGATCATCGCTGAATCCTTGCGCCCCCTCGGACGGACCATTCTGGATGGCTCGACTAGGTGTTCCTTCATCAGCCTTTTCAGAGTCGGGCCCAGTACCGAGCTCCCTATCTGCGTGTTCTCAGAGAGCCGACCAGGGGTTCTCATCCCATCGGCAAGCTCCTTCAGTATCTTGAACTCAACTTCCTCGGGCCTCAACTCTTGCACCTTCAACTCTTTGGACATGACACTACTGCCAAATGGACACCTTCTGTTTTCGTGGCAAGAAACAGGCTTAGCATCTAATAAGCCTTCCTAGATGCTTATCATCGGTGATAAACGCACTAAGCACGTTTTGCTCGGAATCATGGATTTGGTTGGTCGATATGCACCAAATCGGTCGAGATGGGAAGGGAAACCTGACGCCTCTCACAGAGAGGCAGTGTTCCTTCTCCTCAGTCTTCACTTCCTCATCATGCCTCACGATGTGTTAGGTGTCGGAGCCTAGGGAGTCGCATATGCGTATCATCCCCGCAACTCCGCATGGTTTGTGATATGCCCCGTTATCCGCAGTGATAACCTGTGAGAAACGGATTTATAGGTCCATTCTCAAGTAAGCATGCTTCTAGAAAGGTGGGCTTTGAGACTATGACAAGAGGACCACGTTGGCCAAAGACATCGCGAGGAGGAATTGATTCCGAATGCCTCCGCACCTTGCA
>JAGMCJ010000066.1 GCA_023129265.1 Thermoplasmata archaeon
TTTTATGCATTCATCTGGGAAGGTTTTATTGGCTCAATTCCTGGGGCGATGAGCAAGTACACTCTCAAACACTTCATAAGGTCCATCGGCTCCGGCTGGCTTGATTTCGGAGGAATAAGTCTTTATGACGGGGCAAGTGCTGGCATGGCCTTTGGGGTCTTGATTGGAATCACAATTGTCTGTCTTGCAGTTGGAGCCTTCTTGTTCCGGGAAAAGGAGTATCCGTGATATCTCACGGATTTGACCTTGATGCATGTGGAGAAGTCGGATCTGGAAGGCGATTCTTTCAACTGGTGCATTGCATTTGGCGTATCCCTCATCATTCACCAAATCCTGCATCGACTTAATCCGTTTTCCTGCTGAATCCTGCAGGATCCCTCTCGAAAAGATGTTGTTTGGGAGTTTCGTCGTATTTCAATGAGAACTAAGACACAATCAACACCCCGCCCCGACTAATCGTAAAGGAACAGGTTCAAGCCAAACAGCACGTCACATGTGGAGAACTGCGTTTCTTTCGCTCCCCAACACGTCTGGCATGTTTCTTACGTATGGGGCTGAGAACTCTGCGTAGAGCGATGTGAGAGGGGCCTTGCTATGGCATTTCCTTCCAGGTCGCACTCACCCATCGAATTTGAATGCCGTGATCATTGGCGATTATTCTGGCGATCTTCTCATTCCTAGCGTCGTTGGACTTGAGCTCCTCGATCGCCCAGTCCAGTTGTTCCCGTATCTTATCGTTCTCATCGGACAGCTCACTCAATCTGTTTCGAAGGTCTTCGACTTCGTCCCGTCGAGCATCGTGGTCCCTTGTCAGGCGCTCATGTTTGCGTGAAATGGAGCGTAGCGTGTCTTCGAGCTTCTTGACCTCGTCGACAGAGTGAGCAAGGTTCTTGGAGAGCTCCGCATTGTCCTCCTCATATTGAGGTATAATCCCTTTGAGTCTGTTGAATCTCCGTTCGAGTTCTCGTATCTTCCTGTCCTTCTCCGGGTTATCGACCGTCTCGACAATGGGCACTTCCACGATTTTCTCGATCGCCTTTTCCACCGTTCTCTCCCTCACCTCGAAGCCCTGTAACAGCCGCCTCACGTACTCCGACAGCATGACGTCCTTGCTCGCGGCCTCGGAAGCAAGTTGCTCCTTGAGGGAGGCCGGGACACGGACAGGCAGAACGGGGTACTTGACATCGTACCTCTGTCTAGCGTTTTTTCCCTTCTTCCCTCGTTTACCCCACAGGAACATCGCGAGTCCTCCGCGTACTCGTATCGTATACGAAGCGGAATCTCGTATACGACCTGCTATTCGTTTGCGTTCTCGTATAGGAACGCAATCCTTCAAATCGGGTGGTGAAAAGCCGTCCTCTCATATCTCAAACCTTCTTGCGCTCTCTTTCTCCATTTGCATCCTCAGGATCTTGACCTTCCCCTGGTTTCGGTGCAGCTAAGCCGATTGTAGAGTGCTCGATAACAACAAGGGGGCTGTCCTCCAATACGTTCGGGAGGATGCACATGCCTGAGTTCTCAAACCATTTCTGGAAGGCCTCCTCTCTCTCCAGTATCTCTTTTATCCTGCGAATCTTTGCCTTGCTAGGTGGGTTGTCGCTTCTCTTCATCAGGGAATCGTATTTCTCGGCCCATGGACTCCTTTCCTGCTCCAGCCAGAAAGCTCTTGAGATGTCTCTCCTTGCCTCGCGAACCGCTCTCTCCTCCTCTTCAATCTCCTTCTCGATTCTTTTCAGCTCGGATTTGTCGATGTCCAACCTGACGCTGAAAATGCCATCTACTTGATCCTTGAAATCCTCTTCATCCAAACCCAGATTGACGAGTTGGATCTCGATATGGTTCTTCAGGTATCGTTCAAGATACACTCTGTCCTTGTCTCTCTTCATCCTGGAAAGCTCCCTCTCAAAGGCGTCTGCGATATCAACAAGGACGGATTTCATCTTCAGCTCGCCGATTTTGCTCCTAACCTGATCGGCAAGATGACTGAGTTCGTTGAAGTCTTCTTCGAATTCCTCTCGCAGTTCACCTGGCACGAGGAAATAATAACCAGATTGGTGAGTGAGAATCAGATGAACGGGCCATTTTTCTAAGGTCCCAATTAGATACTTCTTGACGGCGGCCGCTGCGTTGCGATACTGCTCGTTCTCAGCTAGTCTGTATCGTCCCCATCCGATCTTGTCGATATAGCCTTCGTTGTCGAGCCGACGGAGGTGGTCAGACAAGTGCGATTTTCTGCTGTACGTTCGCATCGCCTCGAGCTGTCTGCTCGAGAACTTCCGATCCCAATCCTTGAGCCTCACTGATGGGCATTTCTTGAACCTATGGCATTTCTTGCATTCAGAGAACTCAGGACAATCCTTGGGACTCGACGATGGCGACTCCTGGCAGAGGAGGTGCTGGATGTCAATGAATCGAAGGTAATCTTCGCCTCTCGACGACAGCACGTCCTTCACTTCGGGCTTGTCGAAGAGCAGGACGATCGGATGAAGTGCCAGACTCTCGTGCGTTGTGAATCTCCCCTTCCCTGCTCGCCCTCTCCTGTGTTTAGGTTTTCGAGAGTTCATAGTTAAAGTTCCCATAATTCCTAGGAACCAGAACTCTATATATAAGACCTTCCATTTTCTCCTACCTAGGTGGGGATTGATATGACGGAAGTAACAGAGATCTCTAAGGGCGTGTATGAGGAACTGGAAGAGGTGGCTGACGTATTGGACACAACGGTTGCCGGCCTCGTGGATGACATCCTTCGTCGGTGGCTCGGAAAGAACTACGGGTCCATCCTAAATGGGGAGTCCGACGGGGAGTCAGGAGACGACGGGGACGATGGGGACGACAGCTCGGAAGACTAGGAACCTGATCGCCGCAAGGAACAACGAAGTCCCCGAGGCACCATGAAGTACGCCAACATGCCGCATCTAATCAGCGCGCGAAGTGCAAAGCACAAAGGACCCTTCAAGTCGTGACACAAATGGCGGACTCATATATGAAGTACGACATAAATCGAGAGCCAGTTAGGAGGATGTAGGTGTAATGTCAGATGACCTCGTAACAATCAGCGCGAAGGTTCCCAGAGGGCTGAGGGATAAGCTAGATGGAATCGGAGACGACCTCAGACTCTCGAACCGCTCCGTCCTGATCAGAAAGGCATTGGAGTCCTTCGTTGAGAGTCGCGAAAGCGTCGGTATACCGCCCGTAGAATCGAAGATCGATGCAAGGGCGAAGAGGATACTAGCAGACAGAGAGATGCTCGGTATACCGCGCGGAAACGAGACTTCTAGCTCAACAAGCGAGGAAGGGAATGGGGAGAAGTGATGACCGGTATGATCGAAGCAGGATACGCGAACAAGGACCGCGGGTCAGGGGAGGGGGCACCTGAGCTCACCTTCCTAAAGCCCTGGCAGGAAGTCGTTGGAGTGCTTGAAGAGGTCACACTTGAGCAGTTCCTCTTGGTCGTTCGCGTGAGAGCTGGAAACAACTGCCTCAGTCTCGCTTTCCCCGCGGATTCAGCTGAAGCAAATGAAGTGGAGCGTTTCCTGACAGACTGTTCAATCGGTTGCCTGCTTGGCCTTATTGCGACAGATTCGAAGAAGCATCTCCTGCTGAGAGAGATTAGAATGAAGGATTGACACGACGGTCGTTTGGAGAAGGGGAGAACCGTAGACAATCCAGAATGGCAGAGGATTTCGACAGGGTTTCCTCGCAAGAATCATATGGTTGTACGCAATCACATTGACCACGTAGGGAGGTAGATGCCCCAAACCAAGCTCAGCGCCATCACAAGCAACGGCCTATTCTCCAACGATTACATATGGAACCGTCTACCCAGGCTAGCAGATTGGAAGGGCATGGCCCCCCATCGCAATCTCCTGGAGCAAGTGCGGATCATCTTCCGGGAAGCCGGACACCTTCTGGAGACAGCCAATGAGAGACAGATACGAGATGAAGTCATCAACAAGATCCTGGCAATCGTAAGTCCATGCTATCTGTCAGACCAGAATCTCCCGACGGGAGGGACTCCAGACTACATCTTCTTCAGGGACATCGAAGCAAAACAGCGGAAGGACCTGATCTCTGCAATAGCAGTAGGAGACGCAAAGGAGCCCGGGAAGGATTTCGACAAGGCCGTCGGTGAGCGCAGCCCCGTAAGACAGGTCTACGACTACATGGCAGACACTCAAACGAGATGGGGTGTGTTGACGGATGGTTCCAGGTGGCGACTACTGAATCACGATTCTCCCACTGATAGGTATTTCGAAATCGATCTCCGTGACACAGTCGGAAGGAACGACGAGGACGAGTGGCTGTACTTCTACAATCTATTCAGGCGGGAAGCATTCGTTCCATCCGAGGGGAAGTGCTTCCTGGACCTTGTTAAGGAGGAAAGCACCAGGTACACTCAGGCTGTCGGAGAAGAGCTGAAGGAGAGAGTGTACAGCGCCTTGAGAGAGCTCGCCATTGGATTCGCTTTGTGGCCTGAGAACAATCTTGATGCGTCCAGAGAAGATGTGCGAGGCAGTATTCGCGACAGCTGCTTCATTCTGCTCTACCGCCTGCTGTTCATCTTCTACGCTGAAACTCGAAACCTCTTGCCAAGAGACGAACGTGGATACCACCAACTCTCACTCGAAACATTGAGGGAGAAGGTGAAAGGAGCCTCCAGGGACGGATCGAGATTCCTTGCCGATTCACGCCGACTCTGGACAGGCCTAGAGGATTTATTCAGACTCATTGACCAGGGGAACGCGGAACTGCGTGTCCCTCCCTACAACGGTGGGTTGTTCTCTCGCCGGTCCCGTGGGCTGGAATCCCTTGGCTTCCTCGAGAAGTATGAGATCTCAGACAAGTATCTCGCACGCGCGATTGACCTGCTCGGTACGGCACCAAGCCTTGAGAAGAAGAACGTATTCGTGAATGTGGATTATGCGGGGCTTGAAATACGACATCTGGGAAGCATCTACGAGGGGCTACTGGAATACCGTCTCGGCTTCGCTGAGACTGACTTGGTCTCTGTGAGAGATGGGAAGGGAGAGCGATGGGTGAGTGTTAGTGAGTACGAAGGCAACGTGCCCATCGGAAGGATGCCTTCCGAGATGAAAGTGAAGAAAGGTGAGATGTATCTAGAAACGGAGAAACACGAGAGGAAGGTCACAGGTTCCTACTATACTCCTGACTACATAGTCAAGTACATAGTTGAGCGAACCTTGGGACCGATTGTCAGCGAGAAGACCGAAGCTGCCTCGAAGAGGCACTCGAAGCGATCTGACGCGGTCCTTTCAATCAAAATCTGTGACCCGGCGATGGGGAGTGGACACTTTCTAGTTGAGGCCTTAGAGTACTTGGCCGAGGCATTACTGCAGGCAGTGGAGGAGGATCAGCGGGCAGGATTGTCTGCTGAGGACGAGTATGGCATTGAGTGGGCCAGAAGAGAGGTGGTCAGACACTGCATCTACGGGGTGGACTTGAATGAGCTCGCTGTGGAACTGGCCAAGGTTAGCCTTTGGCTCACCACAATAAGCAGGGAGAAGCCCCTCAGCTTCCTGGATCACAGACTCAAATGCGGTAACAGCATCATCGGAGCAAGACTCGCTGACCTCAAGGAGTATCCTCAGGTTGGTGGGACCAAGACCAAGAGGAGGAAAGCCACGTCGATGCCCGCATTCATTTCCCAGATATTCATTGAGAGGCTTATGTCCAAAGTCAGAGAGCTGGAGGGAATCGGTGACGACCGTCTGGAGGATATCAGAAAGAAAGAAGAGGTCCTCGCAGAGTTCATGCAGCTCGCTGAGTACGAGAAGACGAAGGCGATTGCGGATGTTTGCACATCCATCTACTTCGGAAACGAAGTTGCGCCCACCCCAGAGAAGAATCCGAAGGATGTTTACTATGACCTGATATACTCTCTCGACTATCCCAGCAACTGGGAGCCCAAGACGAGAACCTCCTGGTTCAGGCGTGCACAGGAGATTGCAGAGAACAGGAAGTTCTTCCATTGGGAGTTGGAGTTCCCTGATGTGTTCTTTGGGGACGAACGATCTGGAGAGGGTGAGGGGTTTGATGCGGTCATCGGGAATCCACCCTATGTGAGAATATACAGGGGACAGATATCGGGAGAGGATAGGGCATACTATACCAGGGTCTTCGAATCCGCCCACATGAAGTTTGATCTGTATCTTCTGTTCGTGGAACTCGGGCTCGATATCCTGGGCTCAACCGGACGCTTTGCCATGATAATCCCTGACAAGTGGATGAGTTCCCCATATGGCGAGCCACTGAGACGGAAGATACTGGACTGGAAGCTAGTTGAGCTTGCGGACCTTAGGGGTATTCGAGTGTTCGAGGATGTAGCCGTCGACAACGTGATTCCCGTTATAGCCAAGACTCCGTCCGGCGAAGAGGAGGTGACGGAAATCCTCCGAGGTCAAGTCGATTCCTCAGGGTCTGTCATCATATCTCCCGTCAACAGAGTGAGACAGGAGGTATTTGGCGAATTCCCTCAGTCTCAGATTCGTCTAGAAATCACAGACCTCTCGGCTTCCTTGCTCAGAAAGATAGAGGACAAATCAATCAAGCTCGGACAGATCTGCTACGTCAACTGGGGGCTCAGAACAGGTACGGCGGCCAAGACCAAGGCAATGATCTCAGACAAGAAGGTGAAGCCCAGGTTCAAGCATCTGATCCGAGGAGAAGACATCACGGAGCGATATTGCCTAGTCAGAGCAAAGCGGTTCATCGACTATGACGTCTCGCAACTCTACAATCCAATGTTCCCGGAGTTCTTCGAGAATCCAAAGCTGGTCTTCAGAAAGATAAGCGGGTCTCGCGGGATACTGGCTGCGCTAGATGAGGGTAAATCCTACTGCTTCTCGACGGTGATCATCGCACTTAGGCACACACATCTCAAGGGTGTTAGGAGGCCTGGTGTGATAGCACCAACACCAGAATCAAGAGAGTATGATGACCTGGGTTATCTTCTGGCAATGGTGAACTCAAGCCTCATCCGGTGGTACTATGATATGCTGCTTTCAGACAAACTGAGCGTAGTCCCCAATCATGTGAAGGAACTCCCCATCCGTCGCATTTCATTTGAGGTGTCCAAGGAAGATCGATCCGAGGTCGTACAACAGGCAAGGCCTCTCTACGACAAGTATCTACAGACTGGTGAACTAGAGGAATGGCACGATTTCCTCTGCAATAGGCTGAACTCAGGACAGGATGAGGCCGTGCATGACATCTTGGCATTCCTGGCAAGACACATGACCCAGATACAAGAAGAGAAATATGGTCATAGGCGAGCCTTTCTGGATTGGGTCGAGTCCCCGGCAGGCTTGGGAGTCACGGTCGAAGAGCTGAGGAACAAGACAAAGATACAGAGATTCCATGAACATCCGATGCTCGGATATGACGAAGCCCTGAAAGAACTGGAGACAGTATTTGCCCAGAACAAGATTACTATTGGAGCCGAGGACCTCGCTGCCTTCAGGAAAGAATATTCGAGGGTGGCTCAGCTATTGGGCCCGTTACTTCAGCGAGCATCTCTGGTTGACACCCTGATAGATCTCTCCGTCTACTGCCTCTACGGTTTGACAGAGGACGACATTGCCATCATTGAGGACTTGGCACTCAA
>JAGMCJ010000067.1 GCA_023129265.1 Thermoplasmata archaeon
GCTGACGGTGTTCTTCCAGGAAGGATACGATATGATTGAGAGTATCAGGCAGGTTCTTGGGCCTCATCTTGTCATCTCTAGCTTCTGCTATCAGAGTTCTCTAGAGTATGGGGACCTTGTTGGCCTGACCTATGGGGTGATTGAGAAGAACATGATGGAACGCTATAGACAGGAAAAAAGAATAAAGATCCCCAGATACCTCGCCCAACTTGAGTCAATCGAAATGCTCAGAGGGGATGTCAGAAAGGGAGAACCTGTATGGTTTGGTACGGAGGATGTCTTTTCGAGAATTCGCTCAGAAGCCGAAATACTGGAACCGTTTGAGGAATACCTATTGCTACAGAACTAGCACGCTTCTATGAAGCCGTTCCACTGCAATGCTTTTTCAGTCCCATCACTTTCCCGTCTCCGTACTTCACTCACCCATCTCATCAAGTACGTTAGTCAATGGTCGGCATTCCTTATTCGGGTTCCGGAGATCGCCATGTATCTCAGCTTTCAACGCAACAGTAGTCTCACCTGGGAGCTCTTGCCGATTCTTGAGCATCTGCAACGTCGTGAGCAGCCAAGGACGGCCATTGCGAGGGCCCATAATACATTCCCTGATTTCCTTTGAAGAGCCAACCTAGATGGAGGAATCGCACTCTGGCTCTTCGGTCATCGGGGTAGGCCGTGAACATCGGCGTATTCGTCTGCGGCTACAGCGGGAACATCTCCAACTACATAGACACCGGCAAAGTGGCCAAGGAGGCCGGGAACCTAGATGATGTTTCTTATGTAGGCAAACGTGATGCATCCGTGTACTTCTGCGCCAGGTCGATGTGCTTCCAGGTCTGCGCTCCCTTGGTGAAGACGAGTCTGTCCCTGCTCTTCCGTTGTTGGAGATTTCAGGACAACACAGCCTAGAACTCGAGCATCGTGTACGCGCCGCTCTCGAGGTTGACTATGGGAACGCGGCCCACAAGAGGATTCATGTTGTGCATCCTCTGATACGTCGTCTGTGACTGCCAGGTCGAGCAGTTAATCATCACGACTCCCTTATATTCCTCGATCCCTGCCCAGTGGACGTGTCCTGTGGCAAAGACGTCAGGAACCCTGTCGATCGCCAGGTAGTCCTCTCTCTCCGGCGCAATCGGGGTCTTCCCGCCGTAGATGGGTGCGAGGTGCCGCCGGACGAGCATCTCCCTCATCCCCGCCAGCGGTCTCTCGTACGACACCTCGGGGAAGGCTCCGACGAAATCATCGAGGCTCCTGCCGTGGTAGGCCAGTATCTCGACGCCGTGAAGGCTGAGCAGGCACGGGTTTCCAACGAATGTCACGTTGTCCTGAAACACCTTCCTCACGTCGGAGGGAAGAGCTGGCTGAGGCTCTGCGGGTCGGACGGCATCGTGGTTCCCGGGTTGGAGGATTATCTCCACGTGATCGGGGAGCTGGGAGAGCAGGCCCGCAAGGCTCTCATACTGCCCGTAGATGTCATCGATCTCAAGGTCCTTGTCCTGGCCGGGATAGACCCCTATTCCGTCGACCGTGTCGCCCGGGACGACGACGTACTTCACCCTTCTCGCCAGGTCGTCCGAGTCCCCGAGCCACTTCACGAGCTTCTCCCAGCGCTCGGAAAGGAACGTCTTGCTTCCCACGTGGATGTCGCCGAGGAAGGCCACGGACACGGGAACATCGGCCTCGTTGAACCGCTTGCCTGGCGGCACGTCGGGCCTGAACACCCTCTCGGCGATTATCAGATCGTTCTTGCCTGTCTTTCCCACGATCCCGAGGACCTCGTCGGGGATGAAGTCATCCGAGTGCAGGGATGAGGGTATCAGAACAGCTACGGTGTCTGTCTCGTCCTCCACATCAAGGATGAGATGACCCGAGCGGGTCCTGTTCACCTTGTAGACCATGCAGACAAAACGGACCTCCCTCATCAGCCGCTTTGCCTTCGAGATGTCCTCGCATCCCCTCAGCTCTCTCCTTTGCTTGAGTATTCCGGAGAGCTGGTGAAACCTGTTCCTGAAATGGCAGTGGAAGTCATCTATCGAGCCCTGGCATGTCGATTCTCCCGTGATGTCCTTCAGGATGCGGATGTCGCTCTCACAGTCCTTGGCGGAAGACCCCACGTCGCGGGTCCTCGGCCTGGGAGGTTTCGGTGCCACCACTGGCATCCGCTTTGCCTTGTCTGCCGCAAAGACGGCAATCCCTTCCGCCTTGGTGATTTCTTCCATCGTGATCACGAAGGGCTTGTCCCGAAAGCGCGTGAACAGATCCTCGACATAAGAAATCGGGTCCTCCTTCTCCAGGATGTAGCTGGCAGCCTCGGGCTCAAGAAGGGTTCCCTTGTCGAGAACTAGGCTCAAAAGCTTGCTCCGCATTCCATAGCTCATTGTCCGAACAAATCTAAATATCTTTCCACCTCGCAACTCTTATCTCGATGTTCGCATTCTTCCGGGCGATGAGGATTGAGGTGAGGACTCCCTGCAATCCGACGGAGGACGCACGGAAGGTCGAGCGGGCGATGAAGAATGTCTTCCCGGACCTGGACATCAGAAAGGAGGCGGGGTTCCTCATCGGGACTGGGACCTCTGCGGAGAGGTTCGGTGAGCTTCTCAAGAACCAGAGGATCAGGTCTGCGGCAAGGGCGGTCTTCCTCTCCTCCCGTTCGGGCAACGAGGTCTCTTTCACTCTCAACAAGCAGGTCGCGTTCATCGGGAAGGTGAGCTTTGGGTCAGGTTCCCCGCTCGGAGACATCGAAGTGAAGATGACTGACAAGGACATCGAAGCCTTCATAGATTCCATAGCGCCTAGGATCGGAGATGTTGGCGAATGATCTCAATAGGTTGTCCCCCGCTCTCCCTGCTTCCCTTCGAGGAGGCCTTGCGGATGGTCGAGGGCAAGTTCGACGGATGGGAAATCGTGGCGGAGGGGAAGCACCTCCTCCCCGAAATCGAGAGCGCCCTGGAACAGGTCATGTCCAGCCATTCCATCAAGTTCACGGTGCACGCCCCCCTCAGCGACATCAACATAGGCACCCTCAACCCGGGGGTCAAGAGGGAGGCAATCAACCAATTGGTCGAGGTCGTGGAGATAGCACATCGTCTTGGGATAGAGAGGGTGACGATGCATCCGGGTTTCCTCTCGCCCATAACGTTCGGCAGGAGGAAGCTTGCCGAGGAAGCGGTCCGGGACTCGGTGGAGGAGATCGAGCGGAGGACGGCGGGGACGGATGTGGTCAAGTGCATCGAGAACATGCCACGTTTGTTCATCACGCTGTTCTCGGAGCCCGAAGAGATGCTCGATCTCATCGACGGGACCTCTTTCCAGCTCTGCCTCGACGTGGGGCATGCGAACACGACGGACAACTTATCCGCGTTTCTCGAGCATTGGGAGAGATTCGGCAGCGTGCACGTGCATGACAACAGAGGGAAGTCCGACGAGCACCTTCCGCTGGGCGAGGGAGAGATAGACTTCGAGATGGTGTTCAGCATGCTGCGGGATTACAGAGGCGACTTCGTAGTGGAGTCGAGAAGCGTGGAGGAGGGTTTGGCGGGAAAGCGGTTCATCGAGTCATTGCAAATAGCCGCACCTTAGGCACTGGAACCTCCCCTCGATGTACCTGGCCTCCTGATACCCGCACTTGGGGCACACGAAGCCGAACTGCTGCGGGCTCGCTACCTGTGACGGCACCCCCCGTGCTGTCCGGACACCTCCCGCAGGAGCCGGAGCGGGCCGGGGTAAGCGGAAGAGCGAACCCAGAGCGTCCAGTACCTTCATGGAGTAATAGATGAAGAAGAGAAAGCCAGCAACGATGAAGACGACTACCGCCAGTGCAAGGAAGATCACCACGCCCAGGTGACCGCTTTCCACCGAGACAAATACGGAAGCCGCGTAGTAGTCCACAGCGAAGTGGAAGAGAATGGCCGCCCAGATGCCCCTCTTCACATACAGGTACCCGAGGATGAGGCCCGCGAACAGTGCTGGAGCCAGCTTGAAGATGTCCCAGGAAGGGATGTGAGCGATCCCGAATATCATTGCAGAGACGATGATCAAGGCCCAGGTGTATGGCTTCATCCTCCCGCTCCCGCCAAAGAGCTCCTTGAGAAGCGGCCTGCCTCTGACACCGGCTCCCAGCGCGATCAGGAACATGGGGACACCGAGGAAGACCAGGCGGGTGGCTATCTCCTCGTAGACAGACGCATTTGCGAGCTCGAACAGCATATACCACAGCGGAACGTCTACCATCGAGGGTGAGGACGCATCAACCTCGAACATCGACAGGAAGAGAAGGTATGCAGCAGTGAAGAAGAGGTAAGTACAGAACAGCTGACAAACCATCGCCCAGGAGGTCTTGGTGGATAGCTTGAGCCTCCCGTCTTTCACCGAGGAGATCATGTCAGAAACGAGCTTCTTGCCGTCAAGTACAACCGCCAGCGAAAGTGAAACGGCGATGGCAACGAGCAGGGCGAGATAGTAGAGGAAGAACGAGCCGGGATCGCTGAAACTGAACAGGCCGAGGGGGAACGGAACCAGCACAAAGATTGTGACGGCGCAGTCTGGACAACCCTGATCCATTATGCCCGGAATGACCTCGCTCATCCCCCAGAACAGGTATCCGGAGATTACGACCAAAAGAAGGAGAAATACAATCAGTACTCCTATCCAGACAAAGGACCCGAGGACGTGAATCATCTTCCTCATGGAATCGTGAAGTGACACTTCCTGATAGGGCGGATAATACGCGGCCGCTTGACCGCAGACGGGACAGTAGCTGCCTTGGAAAAGAGTCCCACAATGGGCGCATTGAGTGACCGCGGGAACCGTTGGGCGGGCAACCGCCCCGCAATAGGGACAGAAGCTCCCGGAGAAGGCCTGACCGCAGGAGGGGCACGCAACGAGACCGCGCGGTGCGGGTTCCGCGGCAACCTCAAAGCCGCACCGAGGACAGAACCGCTGAGGAACCTCCGCTCCGCATCTGGGACAGTTCACATCTGTGCTACGAGAATCTGTCTATTTAAGGGATACGGTGAGGGTTCGGCACATGGACTTAAATATGCCCAACGCTTTCGTGTGCTTCACCCTGAACCTCCAAGCCAAGAGGCCAAGGAAACAGTCGTGCGGAGTTCGCAGACATCGCACGAACACCGGGGGAAAAACGATGGAAAACCAAAGGAGATCGAAGGTGCATTTCGAAACGCTAAGCTCTGAGAAAATCGGTTTTGGAAAAAGCAATTTCCTCGAGGTCGCCCGAAAGAAGGCAACGACAGAGGAAGGAGAGGAGAACGAGTTCATCTCCCTTTCGAGAGGGTACTACCTCGACGACGGAACGGCGAGATTCAAGAAATCCCTCACCATTCCGGACGATCCCGAAATAAAGGACTTTGTGGCTGAGAAGATAAAGACGCTGTAGTGGCCTTTTCGAGCGGCAGGACGCCGGCCCAAGATTCTGCTATCATTCTTGATAACGAGTTTGCAGAATGATGACCAACCAGCAGGCTGGAATAATCCGAATCGCCAATCATCCAAAAAGGAAGCCGACCCCGTCGGCCACTGTGTCCTCTTCCGCCTTGAACTTGTCGTAGGCCGACTTCGCCTTCTCCTCCTGTAGGGCCTCCCCGATACCTTTGAATATCTCCTTGGCCCGATCGACGGCCTCTTCCGTGCCCTCGACGAACAGGAGCGTTCCCTCCATGTCCTCCCCGAGCACCTTCGCCTCCCTAATCACAATGCTCTGTCTGCTCACAAGATCGTCCTTCAGAGCCTCGTTCATCTTTCCCGTTTTTCCCTTGTCGATGCTGAAGATGACGTACATGATGAATTCCTGAGCCATGATTGGGCTGAGTATATAAAAAGACTCGTAGTTCCAGTCAGCTCCGCTCATCGGGATTCACGTGGTAGTTCAACGTCTCGGACAGCGTGCGGCCCGCCAAGTCCGGTCTGTGGGACGAGTGACAAAGGAGCGCCCCCAGGACGTTGCAGTCGATCATCCTCACATCGGTGCCTTCCCGATTCTCCCTGGTGCAGCTTGCCAGATACCAAAATCCGAGTGGTGGAATCGTCTGGTGCGGTATGTAAGGAGGATGGGGGAGCAATACTCTGCGATTCCTCCGATTCCATACCTGCTCCCCTGGTACGTTGGAAT
>JAGMCJ010000068.1 GCA_023129265.1 Thermoplasmata archaeon
ATGAGCTCGAACGGCGCGATATTGCTCGGGTTCACGGCATAGCCATACTCTACCGTTTCGGTCTCATCCAAGCCCGGGTCGTAGACTGACAAATCCATCCTGTAGAATCCCGCCTGGCGAGTGTCGAGGGACGTTGTGTACGTTGCCCAGTTCGTGCTTCCAAGGATTCGAATGCCGCTGCTCGTGAGGTTGTACTCCTCCGTCTGGTTCATCAGGTCCTCGTTCCTAACCAGGGTCATCTTGACCGTCCTGCTCAGGTCCCCTGGCGACTTTGCGTCAAACGTGAAGTTGACCGTATCTCCCACCGTGATGTTGCCCGTCGGCGCATTGCCGTACGTCGTGTTCCAGATAATCATGGGATCCCTGCTGGCGAGGTACCCCTTCTCCTTCACATATGATGAGTAAAGAGTGGCATTGTAGAGTCCCGGAGGATCGACGATCCCTGTGGAGTTGATCTCCACCCTGAGCCCGTAGGCACCAATGTCGAAAGCGTCGAACGACCCCGAACGATAGACCCCTGGAGCCGTTTCCCATCTCGAGAATCCAAAGTCGACGAGGAGCCTGTCCCTGACTTCTGGGGTTTGACCGGGTTCGATGAAGAACCTTGTCGGGTCCCCGGGCATCATCCTGAAGATGATGAAGAGCAGAACGAGTATGATCACGAGGGTAATCACTGTGTGCAAGGCCCTCCTGATGAGGAAGCTTCTCAGTCTCATAAGAACTACCGAACCGAACAATACTTCATCTAATATTTAACGTCATTTGTACGGGATTTTGTGGCCAGCAGGCCTGACAAAGTCTCATTTCTTGAGACAAAAAAAGAAAGGGAAGGGTGAGAAGGGGTTACCTTCTCTTTGTTCCTCGGAACACGGCAAAGCTCACTGCCGCCAAAGCGATGACGGCAATCGTCGCCACGACATCGAGGGCTGGAATCTCTGTCGTCCCGCCGCCGCCACCGCCCGCGGTCGGTGAGAATATGGTGATGTCCTTGTCGTCTTCCGCTGGTATGTATCCGGTGAGGTTCGCGATGACCGTCAGCTTGTAGGTCTCGGATTCCACTTCACTAGACAACTTATCTGGTGCTGCGAAGATGACCGTACCGATGGTTCCACCAACGGTGGTCCCGCTGTCTGGAGTCAACGTAGGCCCTGATGGCATCGTTACGAGGTTCACAATGGCCCCGTCCACGGGAAGGCCGTCCTGGTCGGTGACCGTGACCTCAACGGTCATCGTGCCTCCCTCTTCAAGATTGAAGAAGGACGGTTCGACAAGCGCTGACAAGAACTGCGTGCCCGGCGGCTGGACTTTGACCCTGGAGTACTGCACGGTGGAAGCTGGATAGAGGTCGTACTTAAGAGCCTGCGAAGAGACATACACTTCGGTCTCATTCACCACTGTGGGCGCGATGTACTTCACGACCAGCTGTCCGTTGATGTTCGTTATGCCATTGACGGTCGTTCCGAATTCGCCTCCGGGGATGCTCAGGTTGCCGAGAGCTCCGGAACCGGTCAGCGTCATCTGGACGGGCGCTCCTGCGAGTGTGCTGCCATCAGGGTCTCTGACCGTAGCAACAACGTCGTTGTCAGTCGAGTCGGATGCAACAGCAGACCTCATGACCGGCGGAGAGACCGTGAGCGCGTCTGGGGGCGGGGGAAGAATCCCTATCCTCGACCAGAACGATCCTCCGAATATGGAGCCCGTTGCCGCAACGGTCCAGTTGGTGAATCTGTCCGCCCTGTATGCCTCGATGTTCGTCCTGAAGTAGAGGACATCGTACGGCACTGCATCCATCAGAAGCCCAGAGCACTGCCTAATCAGCGAGACTTGCAGGTCTGGATCGGTCGCTTCCCGTGCTGCCGTAATCAAGTCATCGAACGTCTCGTTCTGGAATCCCTCGTAGTTCTGTCCTGCTTTTGCATTGCCTGAATAGAAGAACGCATGGTAGTAGTCTGGAGGGTCTGAGCCTATTCTCCAACCGAGCACCCACATATCCATCTCGCGCTTGTCGAGACGGTCCACAATCTCTCCGAATGCCAGAAGTTTGGCAACGAAGTTCAATCCGACCGCTCTGGCGTTGGTCGCAATCATTTCGCAGGCCTGCGCACGGATCGGATCGTAGTCCGCCTGTGGGCACAGTATCTCCACCTGCTGGCTCCCTATGGTTGGAAGGTTTCTCCATTGACCCGACCAGCCAAGACCAGGTCCTCCTTGGAACGAGTCTGTGTAGGATTCATTCAAGATTTGGCTGGCCCTAGGCAGATCGAGGTCGTACTTCGCAACGGACCCGTTGTACCACTTCGTGAACGCAGGACTGACGGGCTGGTCTCCGGCCACACCGAAGTTCTGTAGCAACGCCGTCACGATTGTCTTCTTGTCTATCACGTGAGCCATTGCCCTCCTCAACCAGAGTCCATCGTCACCATTTTTGGGATCGTTGTTAGGGTAGCCGAACGGCGACTTCCGCATATTGTAGCTAAGGTAGAAGAATCCCTTCTCCGCATTGCTTTCTATTCCCACGTTCGGATCAACCAGGAGGCCTCCTATGAACGCGGGAGGAACGGACCAGGAGACGACATCTATCTCTCCCGCCTGGAGCGCGAACACGGCTGCCTGTGCGGTCTTGTAGATCAAGAACAGCATTCCGTCGATGTACGGCTGGTGCATGTAGTTGAAGAACGTGCCTTGGCACACGGGCGGATCTCCCTCCTTCTCGCAGTCCAAGGCGTCACCGTAGTAGCCCTCGTACTTGTTGAGCTTCACGGAAGTGCCGGATACCCAGTTATCGAACTCGAAGGCTCCTGTTCCGATGACCTCGTCATCGGTGAGAGTCCACTCCTCAGCATCGGAAAACTTGTAGGGGTTTGTACCTCCTGCGGGGACTCCGTTGTGGGTTACTGGATCATAGGCGTAGCCGAAGTCCTCGTGTATGTTCTCCTTCCAGCTGCTGCACACACCTGCGGTTGCGTCCCGACATATCTTGCCCGTCCCTTCCCAGACATGCCTAGGCATCACGGTTGCACCATTCAGGGTGTACTTGACGAAGTTGGCATAGTGTGCCTCCTGGGAGAAGTGGAGGGAGAACGTCAGCAAGGAATCTCCGATCGGAATCTCAGGATCCCAGTTCCCCTGCACGGGCCACACGTGTAGCCAATTGCTCGTCGAATAGTTCGATCCCGGCAGGTTGTTCTTGTCCTTCAGAACGTCCAGGGATATCGTCAGCGGGTACAAGGCCTCTATGTGGTATCCGAACAGCAGGTCGTCCATTGTCATCTGGATGCCGTCGTGAGAGTATACGCCTGTGAAGTCGTAGTACGCCGTGACCTCCAGCACCTGCTCCGGTGGCGTCCCTTGGACTCTTCTGTAGACTCCGTACTCTTCCAGTTCAAATGTGCCATCACCATCGGCGTCGATTCCCTTCAGAAGATAGGGGATCGGCAACTCGGTTTTCGGGTTTTCCTGACCCACGCCTTCATACACGGGCGCCAAGACATTCGACGTCCACACGTCTGTTGCACCAAAGTAGTTCCTTGTCTTGGTGTCATCTTGTGCACCCACTCTCAAAATGAGATCCGCCCTTGTTCCTTCCTCTTCCGCGAGAGCACCGATCGGGACCGCTCCCATGACCAACACGCTCATAACGAAAACAGAAAGGATGACGGATACTCCACCTATTTTCCTTTTGTCCATCATTTTTCCTCCTGCATGCAGGTTACTCAAGCATCTAGGATTTCGTCCTAACCGGCACGTCTCCATCAACAGCAGCCGTACCGGAGACAAACGAACAGATTCCTACGATGATATAAAAGCAGATTTGTACGGCGTTTTGTATAATATATAAACTTATTGGTACACCTCCTCTCTGCGAGGCGCCCTCCCAGCGACTCCCCACGAACCTGGGCGGTTGGATCAGTTGTCTGCCATGTAATACTTCTTCAATCTTCCGTCCCTCTCGAACCTCAGGACGCCTTCTCGGCTGAGGTTTCGGAGGTTGTAGCTCACGCACTGCTGACTCACGCCGAGTTCCTTGCAGATGTCAGCCTGCGTGGCCCCGTCGGAACTCCTTATCACCTCCACCACGCCCATCTGAAGATCGCTAAGCTTGATCCCCTTGTCTCGGGGAATCCTCATGTCCACGGGATAGAACCTCTTGAGGACCCCGTCGCGGTGGGACTTGACGAATCCCTGCATCTCCAGTGTCCTCAGGTGATGGGAAAGGGTCCCGTTCGTCACCTTGAGATGCTCCCTAATGGCATTGTAGTGCTCGCCCGGATGAGACATTACGAAGCCGTAGATCTGACCCCGTACGAAGTGGTCGAGTATTTCCTCTTTCTTCAACCTCGTGTAAAGCGGGAACACGAGCGTTCTGAACATCGCATACCAACCTGCCTCCGTGCTGAAAACGGCGGCTGCGATGAGAACGCCTAGACCAATCGACACCACCTCAGTTCCATCCTCGAGGCGCAACGGAGGAGAGGGTGCGAACACAACGACGTACAGACCATCCGTGTCTGGAATGCAATCCGACTTCTCCACGGACAGCTGAATCTCGTACTCCGCCTGCCCTTCGGTCGAGGCCGTGAACGGGAATGTCGCCTTGCCGTCAGAGTCGGTAACGTAGAGCTCTTCTTTCAGTTCTCCGGAGGGTGCTACCACAGTGACTCTCACCGTCACATCTGGAACCGGAACTTGGTGCTGGTCGACGACGGCAACGTAGATGGGAATGGAACTCCCGCTGTCGATTATGTCAAAGTCAGCCTGAACGTGCACAAACAGCTGGGTCTGATCGATCATCGCGATGTCCGGAACCTGTCCGAACCTGTCCCCAGCCGATGCTCCCGTCGCGATGAAGCCAAATGCAATGAAAAGAGAAAGAACAACCAACGACAGGAGCCTGGTTCTCACCATCATCAGTATTCTTTATCCTGGTCCGACTATTTAATCTCATTTGTACGGGTCTTTGTATCGTATAAAACCGTTGCGTTGCCCCTTCAAAAGCTGAGAACGACAGTTGGACGTGTGCAAGACCCAGCCGCTGATAATGTCACCAAAAGCTTTTCTATCATAGAATCCTCTTTCCAGGACGTGCGGTCATCCAAGATGAAGGTGTGCGGAATCTGCACCGCTGTGTTGGGAGACGAGGAATCCTGTCCGATTTGCGGAGCTCCTTCCCGGGAGCCCAAGAAGGGTTCGCATCCGATCGCCGTTCAGGTGGAGCAGTTGCCCCAACACGACGAGTCGGAAGAGTCCTGCCTTGTCTGTGGGATTCCGCTCAGAGGGGAAATCTGTGAGATGTGCGGTTCGCCCAGAATGAGCGTCAAGGAGAGGGAGCTGGAGTTCAGGTGTCCATTCTGTGAGGAACCGGTGGATCCCAACGCAACGCGCTGCCCGCACTGCGGAATCGACTACGTGAGCAGAGAGAAGGAGAAGGACATCAACTACAGGTGTCCAGTGTGTGGAGAGGTCGCCAGCCTGCTGGAGGACAGGTGCTCCGGTTGCGGGACCGATATCTGGCTTGACTTCGAGTCCGAGAGGAGGTCCATCCAGCGGTTCCTCTGCCCGATGTGCGGTGAAGAGGCCGATCCCGAGTCCAAGACCTGTCCCGAATGCGGGGCGGGAATATGGGTTGGCGAGGAGGATGCAAGAGAGTCGGCAGAGACAGCGATTGACAGTGCATCGAGGAGCATCAAGGAGGAGATGTCGAAAGAGCCCGCCAACCTCGACCGGGCAGAGGTCGTCCTCGTCAGCGCGAAGGAGGCGTTCGACAACGGCGACTACTTCGCCGCAAGCCGGGCGGCGAACCTGAGCACTGAGATCGCCAAGACGACGGTCCTCCAGACGAAGATATTCCAGGAGGCCGTCCGGAGGGCCCAGTCCAGAATCACCTACCTCGATGAGAAGGGCGGCGACAGTTCCGACGCCATCGATTTGCTCAGGAGGGCCGTCAGGGTAAAGCAGACGGGCAACAT
>JAGMCJ010000069.1 GCA_023129265.1 Thermoplasmata archaeon
CGTTGTAGCCCTCTCTCCTCCACTTCTCGAGCTTCTTCCTGAAGGCCTCCTCTTCAGCAGAGGGCTCCTCTTCCTTGTCCATGATTTCGGATTCCAGGGCTTCCAGCCTTTCCAGGATCTCCTCCTCGTCGACCTCCTCTAGGAACTCCGTGCCGCAGGTCGGACACCGGCTCTCTTCAGGGTCAAGGAGCTCACCACACATCGGGCAGGCGAAGTACTCATCAAGCTCTTCCGATGGACCCACCTCCTCAATGACCTTTCTCAGATCCTCTGGAGGGGCGACCTCTTCGATGAGCTCTTCGAGATCCTCGACTGTGGGCTTAGCAACCTCAACCTCTTCTTCCGCTTCCTTTGCGAGTTCGAGTGCTTTCTGGTAGGACTCGACCGCTTCGTCCCTCCTGCCCAGGGCATCGAGTGTGCTCGCCCTTGCGTTGTAGACTGCCTTGTGCTCAGGTTCAAGCTTCACCACGGTATCGTAGCACTTGAGGGCCTTCTCGTGCTCGCCTATGTTCCTTAACAGCTCGCCTCTGGCAAACCACAGGTTGACGTTCTTCGGATGCTTCCTCAACAGCTCTTCTTGTTTCTTGAGGATCCTCCTTGTCTTGGTCACTTCGTCGTCGGTCGTGGTTTCCTTCCACTTCTTCACGAAGTCCTCAGTGAACTTCTTCTTTCTCTTCTTGGGCATGGCTAGACCTTGCACTGAAAGTGCACGTCATCATTCACCCCCTTTCTATATATCACTTGTATCATCGTTATCAGCGATGTATATCTCTTCCGGGGATGTTCTATAGTACTAATCCCTGTGAAAGGACGGTCTGTTCCGTCTCCCGTGCTTCGACCAAAGAGATTATTAGGATATCTATCCTTATGCCTACGGGCGTAGACGTGCGTCCGCCCGATTTGCGGGGGTGTAATAATGGCCAAATCCGTGAAACAGGCAAAGGTGGAAAAGAGAAGAGCCAAGGACCGGCACAAGGCAGCCAGATTCCGATCAGAGTCCGCGAAAATGAAGGTCAAGATCGCCAAGCAGGAACAACTCCTGAAAAAGATGAAGATGAGGGTGAAAGAGCTGGAATCCAAGGCCACGAAGCTGGAAAGAGGTCCAGCTCCGCAATACTCCAAAAGGGAGTTCTAGTTCGACGGTGACACAGCGCTCAGGATGATTTCGTAGCTCTCCTCCCTTTCTTGCGCCAGCCGACTATCCTTCTCTTCCTTCTGGATGGAGGCGAACTTGGAGTCGGAGACTCCTTCGGAACCCTTTTCTTGGCCAGTTTCTCGCCCATCGCTTTGAGTTCCTTCTCCCAGAGCGCAAGAAGCTCTTCTTTCTCTCTCAGCCCGCTCTCCTTCTCAGCGAGTTCCGTGCTCAGCTTTTCGAGCCTTTTCCTTGCTTGGACCAGTTCTCTCTTTCTTGCCTTGAGCTCCCGCTCTCTTCTCGTGAGCTCTCCCATCTTCTTGAGAGTCTTCCTCTTGAGCTCGAGCACGTCCTCTCTGTACTCGTCCGACCCCGCTGGGCTAGACCTGTCCATGACCTTTACCCTCACTATTATCTGGAGTTCGGGAGATAAAAATGTTTTGCCGGATTCTATGTGCGCAGGTCAGCTAGCTTCCTTCTGTCGAGCTCGATGATCTCGGACGACTCGATCTTGAGATAGCGGTCCAGGCCCAGGTATAGAGCTGGCACGGCCTTCTGGACATCGATGATACCGTCTCCAGCGAAGGCCGAAGAGTCCGTATGCACGGCAACGATCTCTCCAACGAACCACTCATGGTCTCCGTACGTATTGCTGGCAAAGAGTCGGCATTCGTAGGCCGCATAGGAATCCTTGATGATGGGAGCTGATATCTCCAGGGGGCCGACCTCCTCGATCCTGAACCGCTCGAACTTGTCCACGTCTCTCCCGCTGCAACCGCCCACCTGTGCAACGAGTTCCGCGACCTCAAAGGGCACGAAGTTGACACCGAACTCCTTGGCGTCGATTATCATCTGGTGCGTGTGCCGCTTTGGGGAGATCGACACTCCGTACAGAGGAGGATCGAACGATATCGGCGAGTGCCAAGCCGCCGCCATGGCGTCCTTCTCCGAGCCCCTACTCACCGTCACGATCATCGCAACCGCCGGGCAGTAGTGGTAGAAGCCTTCCAGTTCCCTATTGTGTTGGTCCAACATGCCATCACCAGCTACAGGCCTCAAGTTCCACCTGATATATCAAATGCCACGCCCCAAATCGGATTCACAGGGCCGAGTTCCACGATAAGTTGGAAATATGAGGTTGGGAATCAGCCCTCGGTATGCCATACTTCGATGACCTCTTCAGGCGATCCTTGGAGGAGCTGAAAAAGCGGAAGGGACAAGACCCCAGGATAGCTGATGTCCTGGAGAAATACGAGGGGAGAAGTGTACAACTCGTGGTCACGGAGGATGCGCGCTACCTCTTTTCCGTCAGGTCCGGAGAGATCGCTTACGAGGTTGGTCCAGACAACGCTCCTGACGATATCTACATCGAGATGGACCTTCCCAGAGCGAAGAGGTTGATAGAGGAGAGGAGCTTCAGCCCGTTCGATCTGCTCTTTGTGAAGTACAGGAACCTCACGGGCGAAGACATCAGTTTTATGAGAACACTCTTCGGGAGCTAGCTCGCGCTAGGTCCTCGGATCTCACGCTGTGGATGGAAGAAGAACCCCACTGCCACGATTAAGTAGACCACTATCAGCATCAATCCCTCATCTTCTCCCGTTCCACTCCGGTGTAGAGTACTTCGTGCGGGCCAGGCTCTTCGCTCTCTCCATTTCCTCCTTCGTGGGCTCCTCGCTCGAGAACTCGGTCCCGAGGGCTTGCTCGAATCCCTTGACTAGGTGGCTCGAGACCGTCTGGAAGTCCAGCTCCTTGCCGCCGAGTTCCCTCAGGGAGGTCATCCTCCCTCTCAGCATGCACGTGTTTCCCCTGTTCTTTTCTTCCCTTGCGACATTCAAGACGCTGAACATGGTCTCGTAGTTCGCATCAAGGAATATCGACCCATGTTGCAGGATGACTCCCCATCTTCTGTTCTGGGCGTTTCCCGAGACCTTCTCTGAGCCGACAACTATGTCGTTACCTGAAAGGCCCGCCTCGATTCCAAGGCTCCTGAGCCCCTCGATTATGCCCGCACATATCAGCTTGTATGACTCCAACATGCCTCGAGGGATCGAGTCGTCCGTCTCGGACGCGATGACGGAATAGGTGACCTCCTTGTCGTGGAGGACCGCCCCGCCGCCAGTGATGCGCCTCACTACGTCGATTCCCAGGCCTCCGCACGTCCGGGTGTGAACCTCCTCGTCGAGCCTCTGGAAGTACCCGATCGAGACCGCCGGTGGCCTCCAGCCGTACAGTCGCAGTGTGGGCCGCACTCTGCCATCCCTTCGCGCCTCCAAGATGGCCTCGTCCAGGGCCATGTTGTGGAAGGCGTCCGCATGACCTGTCTCCAGAAGCCTCCAAGTCGTCTTGCCTGTCTCCGTGCTTCCATCCCGAGCCCGCGTCAACTCCGCATCACCCGTATCTCCTTCGCCAACTGTTCTTCCGTGAGGTTCTCCGGATAGTTGAATGGCGTACATCCGGGCCTCTCGTTGTAGAAGGGCCTGTTGCACCCGGGGCAGCCGCTGGTGCAGAAAGCGTCACCTTTCTCGAGGGCCCCCGCGAGGACGCCGGGATCTGCTCC
>JAGMCJ010000007.1 GCA_023129265.1 Thermoplasmata archaeon
GGCTCAAGCTGAAGGACCTCCCTGAAGAGAACATCTTCTCCAGCGGGCACACCGCCTGTGCCGGTTGCGGTGCAGCAATGGCGATTCGGAACATCGTGAAGGTCCTGGGGAAGGACATCATCATCTACGTCCCCGCCAGCTGTCTGAGCGTCTTCAACGGCCTATTCCCGAACTGCGCGTGGACGGTCCCCTATCACCACACCGTGTTCGAGAACACCGGTGCAGCGATATCAGGGCTCTCGCGGGCGATGAAGCGCAAGGGCCTCGACGACGTGACCGTCGTGGGCATCGCCGGTGATGGCGGGACGGCGGACATAGGCCTTCAGGCACTGTCCGGAGCGGCGGAGCGGAACGAGGACGTCATCTACATCTGCTACGACAACGAGGCGTACATGAACACCGGCGTGCAGAGGAGCGGGTCCACGCCTCACGGGGCGTCGACGACGACCACGCCCGTCGGCAAGCTGACGAAGGGAAACCAGGACTTCAAGAAGGACGTCCCGCTCATCATGATGGCTCACGGCGTCCCGTACGTGGCGACCGCAAGCGGGTCTTTCCCGCTCGACCTCATCAACAAGGTGAAGAAGGCCAAGGAGACGAAGGGCTTCCGCTACCTCCAGGTCTACGCTCCCTGCGTCCCAGGATGGGGGTACGAGCAGTCCAAGACGGTCGAGCTGGGGAAGCTCGCGGTCGAGTGCGGCATGTGGTTCCTTCTGGAGTGCGAGAACGGGCGGCTGAAGATCAACCGGGAGCCGAAGATGAAGAACCTCGAAACGTACCTGAAAATGCAGGGACGCTTCAGGCACATGGACAAGAAGCAGATCGCCGAGCTGCAGGAGAGCATCGAGAGGAAGTGGGAGTTCTACAAGGGCTACGCCGAGCTCACCCAGCGGCTCTACAGCGGCTCTGAAGCCTCCGTGTGAAGCGGGCCGAGGATTCCCAAGTCCTATATACTGGTTGCAGCTATTTCTCGCGAGGTGAACTCATGCCAACCTTTGAGAAGGTTACAGAGAGTCAAGTCACGCGGGCTATCGTCAGCAGTTTTGCCGCAGATCTGGAGAAGTTCGCGGAGGGGGAGGTCGTCATAGTCGGTGGCGGGCCGAGCGGGCTCATGGCCGCCAGGGAACTCGCCTTGAAAGGCGTTCGCGTTCTGATCATCGAGAGGAACAACTACCTTGGCGGTGGCTTCTGGATCGGTGGCTACCTCATGAACACGATTACGGTCAGGGCGCCCGCTCACCTGATCCTGGACGAACTGGACGTCCCGTACAAGGAGTTCTCGAAGAACCTCTTCGTGACACCCGGACCGCACGCGTGCTCCAAGCTCATCGCGGCGGCCTGCGATGCGGGGGCGAAGGTACTCAACATGACGAAGTTCGATGACGTGGTCCTCAGGGAGAACAACAGAGTGGGCGGTGTCGTGGTGAACTGGACTCCTGTCAGCGCGCTTCCGCGGGAGATTACATGCGTCGATCCGATCGCGTTGGAATCCAAGCTGGTGATAGACGCGACCGGGCACGAGGCCGAAGTGGTGACGAAGCTCGAGCAGAGAGGGATTCTCAAGAAGGTCGGCGAAGGGGGGATGTGGGTCGAGAAGTCCGAGGACCTCGTCGTCGAGCACACCGGTGAGGTTCACCCAGGTCTCATGGCAATAGGAATGGCGGTGTCCGCCACGTACGGATTGCCTAGAATGGGTCCGACATTCGGCGCGATGCTCCTATCCGGAAAGAAAGGTGCAGAAATTGCCCTCGACCTCCTCAAGTGAGTGGAACATCCCAACCGATGTTTTCGTTTACAATGACCTGTCCGCCAAGACACTCGCAATCAAGGAAATCGCCTCGTACATTCGAGGGCTCTTCCCCAGGATGAAGGTAGAGGTCAGAGGTGATTTCGTATCTCACCATTACCGCGGAAGTACCGAGGAGCTGGCTGAGAAGATCGCGCGCACCAAGGTCAGGAACACCAGCAACCCCTTCGAAGGCTTCGACCCCCTTTTCGGCGAGATTAGATTCGAGGAGAAGCTTCTCGAAAGGCCAGAGAGGGGGATCTCCGGCGTCCTGTACGATGCGACCAGACTTCATCTCGTCCTGAGGGGAATGATCCCAGAAGAGGAGCTGAGTCTCAGAGCGGTCCACGCAGTGTTCACGTCGAGACTGTTCGGAACGTATGACATCGCAGACGCAAGGTATCACGCGCGAGTGGTCCTGTGCGGCTATCCGAGCATGATCTCCACTAGCGGGATTGTGGAAGCGCCTGCGAAGCCCAGGGAGTACTACCTGATGAGGGAGAAGCTCAGAGCGTTGGGCGAGGACGTCCCCACCGAAGTCCTCAAAGAGCAGATCCAGGGGAGGTTTCTGGACTACGACGATCCCCGCATGACGGAGGTGATGAAGGGGTACTCGCTTCAGGCGCTCTTCTACGCTATCACGCACGAACCCTTCTGCGAGAACCCGGATTGCAGGCTGTACAACTCCCATTGGCAGGAAGAGGTGCTCGCCTCTCAGCTCGGAGACAAGGAGTTCTGCGACGAGCACTCATCATTGATTCACCAGATCGCTGAGCAATGAGGCCTCGACCACGTTTCTGGAAATCACGCAATCTCAGTCGTACGCACGGGAGACTGTATGCGGCTAGTCGTCGGGCGGGGGAGGCGGCTCTTCCCGTACGAGCTCAATCGGTATTGTCACACGCACGCCAGGAAGGACACGCCTCGTGACAACATCCACCACGCGGCGGAATTCCTTCTCGATTTCCGCACTGTCGGATATGCGCAACAACTTCCGTCTCGTGACCATATTTCGAGAGATCGCTGATGCTCCCTTGATTCGGATGCGAAGGTCACCGACTATTGGCAGCGTTCCCGGGATTTCAGCGGTGCCCTCACCGAGCGAAGAGGGAAACGCCTCGCCCTGAACATCGATCCAGATGAAGTTCGAACTGAACCTGTTCAGGCCCGGTAGCTTCGCACCAAGCAGGCTGAGAACGACGGCCAAGAGGAAGAGATAGTAATCTATTGCTCCAGTTGAAATGTAGTTCGAAACCTCACGCAAGAGAAGCAGAACGCCGATGACGATCATGAACCATCCCACAATCCTCAGCGCCCGCCAAGGGAGCAGTATATCCTTCGGTCGAGTCTCGGCGAGGAGTTGACCTCTCATCTTTCCCGTTCCTGCGATTGTCTGGCCTATCACCCCGAGGGATTTCGATGAGATACGCGAATAACCTGCCTCTTCAAGCACGTCTCTCAGGAGCACGAAAAGCTTGCGCGGAGCCTGGGTGACCACCTCAAGATGCTTGCTTCTTGGCCACCTGAATCTCGTGGGATTGATAGAGATCTTGTAAGCGCGAATCGCAACTCCCTCGGTGCTTGTACGGTATGTGCTGACTTAAGCTTTTTCGCGACAACGCTCCCGCACGGGGTTCTCGCCTCCACCCTGCAATGTATCGTGCTAGTCGAGGAAGGGTCGCCGAATAGACTATCAGGGTTCCGGTCTAGAAAGGATAAGTACCGCTAGGAAGAGAGTATAGGTCGTGGTCGGATGAGAACCCCGAGGTCGCGCATTCGAGCAGTTCTCGTTGTGGGAGCCTTGGTCATCACAAGCCTTCTCATCAACCCAGACCGAGCAACCGCAGGGACTCCAGTTCAAGGTCCGATTTCAACAGACACGAGTTGGACCGCGGACGGAAGCCCATACTGGGTCGAGGGTGATGTTGTCGTCCTCAATCCCGCGAACCTGACAGTCGAACCAGGAGTCGAGGTCCTTTTCAACGGCCTCTACGCGATCTATGTGGAGGGAGTCCTCTATTCAGTGGGAACGCCCGCCTCAGCGATCGACTTCACATCCAATCTCTCTACGCCTTCCCCTGGTGATTGGAAGGGACTGCAGGTGAATGCTACCGGCAGGGCGACCATCCGCCACACAAACATCACATACTCGACCCACGGGATTGTACTCGAGGGAAGCTCGAACAATACGGTCGCGAATGCGTATATTGCACTCAACTCGGACTCCAGCATATCGGTCAGAAACGGAAGCTCGAAGCATCTCCCGGAATGAAGATTGACATCTGATGTGGTCACACTTCGAGGAGGAAACGGGTTCCCATGCCACCCAGGGTCCTTTCCTGGATTGGGAGACTTAGAGGCAGTCACAACATGTTAGCTCCAATACGTAAGCAGGGATGCTTGAGGGGAGTTGGGAGAGATGTGAATCTCGGACTTCTCCTGTCAGGCCTTGAGAAGCCGGAACCCGAGGAACCGCCTGAGGACGAAGACGTAGAAGTCTTCTGACTTTTCCCTGGTCTAGCGCGTCACACGTCGCTTCCTCTCGAATCCTTCCAGCCGTTCGGTCAACGAATGCACTAAGAGCGGTAGCGCAATAGTCGCATCGCAGTAGCAGACCGCCATTCTCGTTCCCGCCGACTCCTTTCCCCAGGAAATCGCCTCCTCCAGAGTCGCCCCGCTCAAACCTCCCCACTGCGGCGAGTCCATCGTTATCTGGACCGCGTACTTGTGCGGGTAGTACGACTCATCTGTCCCCTTCCTCTTGAGCCCCTTGTCTGCTTTGCCGGGAACCTTCAAGTCCTCGTACAGGAGATCCGATGTTGCGGCGAACAACTGGATGAAGTCCTTCGGCACACCTCCACCTATGAAGATGGCCCCGGTGTCCTCCACTTCCTTCGCGAGCTTCATGAACTCCACATAGTCCTTCACATTGTCTATCCTCACGCCGTGGCCTTTGGAGTGAGCGATTAGTGCGGCGTCCCCGTACGGGCTGTCCACGATTGCAGGACAGAACACTGGGACGGCGTGTCTCGCCGCCGCCGATGCAATGCAGTCGATTCCCTTCCCCGCAAGCCAGTTTCCGAAGTCTTTGAGAAGCTCTCTGGAAGAGCAGTTGCGATCCTCCTTCATGCCCATCAGGAAGTCGCATATCAGATTCGTCATCTCGAAGTAGTCGCTTTCCTTCCCTACGACGTCATAGTATCGGTTGTAACCCTCTTCGAACAGCTTCGCGTCCGTCGAGCCGATCCGATCGTCCAGATGGTAGTAGTTGAAGCCCATCGCCTCGACGATGTCCTCCGAGATGTTGGCGCCCGTGGACACGAGCACATCTATGTAGCCCTGCTCGATGAACCACTTGATTATCCTCCACTGGCCCGCGGTCGAGAGGGAGCCCGCGTATCCGAACATGATAGTCACGGACTCATCGCGTATCATGCTCTCGATGATGTCCACTGCTCTTCCCAGCGTCCTGCCCTGATAGGCCGTCCTCCCCATCGCCTTCAGAAGATCGGAAACGCTCCTCCGCTTCACGTCCAGAGTCTCAACAACGGATTTCATCGCCATCAGGAAGGCCTATTCGTTGCGTAGTTTTCATGTTTTCGTTTGCGCCTTCGGAGCGGAATCGATTCCTGGCAGCGATCGTACACGTCGAGCCCCTTCCCTCACTGCTCAGTGTCCTTTTTGGAGGGGCGGGACAGCGCAGTGTCGGATTGCTGAAAATTATCAGACCTGATAATCTATCGGAAAGTCCTATATGAATGCCGCGCGAATTCTGGGAACGTCAATGGCAAGCAAGTCCACCCTCGCTCAAAGGATATCCATGAAAATGAAGGTGTGTCTCGTCGGAGAACCCGCCGTGGGGAAGACGAGCCTCGTGAGGCGGTTCGTTTTCAACACCTTCGACCCCAAGTACTTCTCCACCATAGGAACGAACATCTGGAAGAAGAAGCTCCAGCCCACTCATCCGCTGAACAACACCACGCTGGATGTGGACATGATCATCTGGGACATCATGGGCCAGAAGCAGTTCCGGGACCTTCTCAGAGACGCGTATTTCTTCGGAGCTAAGGGCGTCATAGTCGTGTGCGACTCCAGCAAGAGGGATACCTTCGACAAGCTGGTCCATTGGGTCGAGGCAGTCACGGAGATAACTGGAGACATCCCGAAGTACCTCATCGCGAACAAGGTCGACCTCGGCAGCGTGGCGTTCGAGGAGAAAGAGATGAAGGAGATGGCGAAGACCTACGACTGCCCGTACCAGATGACGAGCGCAAAGACCGGGGAATTCGTCGAGGAAGTCTTCTCGAACCTTGCCGCCAGGATAATCCAGAAGAGGTTCGATGACGCTCAGGCCGGCCTGGACGAGGCGGAAAAGACACTCGAGTCCAGTCCCGATGACATAGATTCCCTCTACGTGAAGGGCGAGGCCCTCGTGATCCTTGAGAGGTATGATGAGGCCATAGCGGTCCTCCACGAGGTCACGAGATTGGACACGGACTACCCCGATGTCTGGGGGCTCAAGGCTGAGGTTTTTGACAAACTAGGCGATGAGAAGATGGCCGCGCTCTGCAGTGCCAGGGCCTAGGCCGACACAGGCTCCGCAGCAACTTCACCCTTCCCTTTCAGGACGCCGTAGGCTATCAACCCGAGGATTACCATCATGACTACGAAGGCGGAGAGGCACCAGTCGCACACGGCCTGGATGACGAATATCTCGATTAGCGTCAGATAGGTCGAGAAAGCCCCGCCTACAATCGAAATGACGAGCATGTACGTAGGGAAGTTCTCGGCTATCTCCAGCTCCGGGTAGTAGAGCCTCAGGTAAGACATGCCGAACAATGCGATATAGCCCAGGAATCCGATGAGAGCGACCGGGATCCCGAGAATCGCGGCGTATTCGCTGTCCCAGACGTCGAAGCATCCGGCACCTATTGGGCACACCCCTTCCGCCCTGTTGTAGTGGACGTAAGTGAGGTAACCCGAGACGGCAATTCCCACGAGGGAGAGAACGAGAATCAGCCTGAGGACGGTCCCCTCCTTGTGTATCCGTGTGTACATGATGATCCCTATTTGCCCAGTAGATTGTTGAGAATGGAAGCGATGTTGCTGTACGAATCCGTGCCGAGGTGGTCATACTTCACGATGCCGTTCACAGGCTCCTCTATCAGGTCTATTATGAACAGCTTGGGGGTCCCCCCGACGTTGTAGGCACTCGCCATGTTGGACGTACCAAGCGCGTGCGTCCACTGAGCGTCAGGGTGTTGGTCGAGAAAATTCAGGAGCGCTGCTTCGGTGCCACCCTGCCCGATGTCAATGGAGATGAAATTCACAGGCTCTGTTTTGAAATCCTCCTGGAGTTGTGCTACTGTCGGTATGAAGCCGATGCAGGCGGTGCAGCTCAGTTGGAAGAACTCCATGAAAATCAGCTCACCATGGAAGGAAGTCGGGACTGTGTAGGGGATTCTCGTCTTGACGTCTACTATGGAGAAGCCGGGAGCCTCCTCGCCGACCATGGAGTCCGGTTGTCCTCGGTAAACGATGGCCAGAACGATGATGACCACTATCGCGATAGCTATCCCCGCAAAAACGGTCCCCTCCCGCCTTCTGATGCCCGTTCGCGCCTTGGCCTTCTTCTTCGCAGCTTTGGATATGTGGCTCTCGGCGCTCTCTCCTGGATGAACCTTCCTCAGATGCCTGGTCAGGTTCTCGGGCTTCACGGGACTCCCGCAAATGGGGCATCTTCTCATCTTGGTCATCTGGCTTCAGCCCTCTATGGATACAATACCCAGGAGCAATAATGAAGTTTTCGGAACTGTTCTGCATAACTAGAGGGAAAATATCAATAGGGACCGGGTTCTTGAGTGGAACGATGGAGCATTCGCCCACGAGGCAGGACTTCTCTTATCCAAAGGCATTCCTCTTCCTCAGACTGATCCTCATACTGATGATTATCGCATTCCTGCTCATGCTCATGTCTATGCTCTCCATCTTCGGGGCGTGGTCGGCCTTACTCCTCGCATTGCTGCTCATCTATCTGATCGTGGTCGGCATATCCCCGTTCTTCACCAATCATTGGGTCACACTGGCAAGGCTCGTGCTCAGGCAGGGGCTGTACTTCAAGGTGTCGATCCCCTACACCGAGATTGAGTCCGTCGGGACGACCAACGAGGTCGCCAAGTACGGGGTGAAGTCCTCCTGGGTCAAGGACAAGCTCTTCATCGCGACCTCGCAACACGGGCTCGTCTCCATAAGGCTGAGGAACCCCATCCGCTTCCTTCTCGTTCTGGGCAAGTCGGCGACGGAGCTCGTGGTCAGCGTGGACGAGCCAGAGACCTTCGTCAACGCCGTGCGGGAAAGAATGGGACTACTCCCGCCAGTCGAGTCCGACCGTGCTTATGCCAAGCTTAGGTATTAGCCCCAGCCGCCTCTTGTGGGCGCTCCTCTCCACCCGCTCGAAGACATCTTGCACTTTGGCGGGGTCCATCTCCGTGCGCTCGACGATGTCTTCCGCACTGAAACCGAGCTCGATGCCCAGCAGGACCGAATCCAGCTCCGCGTAGGAAATCCCCAGCTCCTCCTCGTCCGATTGGCCCGGCCAGAGGGCGGCCGATGGCGTCTTCCCTATCAGGCGGTCCGGGATGCCGATCTCCTTCGCCAGTTCCCCGACCTGGGTCTTGTACAG
>JAGMCJ010000070.1 GCA_023129265.1 Thermoplasmata archaeon
CATAGCTGACATCACGCGAGAGGTCGAGGACGACCTGGCGGTCACGGCTGTCAGCTCGAAGACCATCGCAGAAGTGGGAGAGCTCATGACGATAAGGGCCACGATCGAGAACAGGGGAACGAACAACAGGACGGATTTCAATGTCACGCTCACGGTCTATGACGGCTCATACCAGCTGCAGTCAGAGGTATACAACAATACCATCACGGTAACCTCCCTTCTGAGCCGAGCGGTAACGAACCTCACCTGGACGTACACACCTTCCGACACCGGGAAGATCTTGTTCGAGGTCCTTGTGGACCCCGCGGGCGATGAGATACCGGAGAACAACGACAGGATAGTCCACTCGACGGTGAGCGTCGTCTACTTCTTCGACGACGTCGAGAGCGGGAACACGATGTGGGAGACGAACTCGGCGGGAGAGGTCTACAGATGGGAGATTGTGGACGACGCGATGACGGGAGGCGGGAGCCACAGTCCGACGCACTCCTGGAAGTTCGGCTTCTTCGGAGACGGGACGGGGACACTGCAGACACAGCGGCTGTACCTGCAGACGAGCAACATCTCGGTCCCAGGAAACGGCACCGCGTACCTGGGCTTCTTCCACAAGTACTCCCTCGGAGAGCTGCAGGAGCGTGAAGGGTTCACCATACGCAAGACGGACTGCGGAGATGTCCTGATCTCTGTTGATTGGGGCAATTGGGTGCCGCTTGAGACGTTCGGGTTCTCGCAGAACTCGTGGGAGCTGAGCCTGTACGACATCTCCTCCTACATCTCTCCGACCGGGTCGGAGGTTCGCATACGTCTTGAGATAAAAGTTTCCGTGCTGCCCAAGTCCGGCGGGTGGTGGATCGACGACATCGCACTGCTGGCGAGCCCGCCAGAGGAAGGCCTCGTTCTGAAAATCTACGAGGACACGGACAGCGTCAATCCCGGCGGCTACGCCGGATTCCTATTGAAGCTCACCAACGTCGGGGACACGACTGACACGTTCCGGTTCGGGATGGACGTCCTCATCAGTGGATGGAGCGCGTACCTGAGCCAGAACGCATCGGATGTGCAGCCTGTCGGGGACTTCCAGATGAGGCTCCGAAGGGACGAGGAGGCGATTCTCTTCCTCACGATTCAGACAGCAGAGGATACCCCGAGGGGCACGAAGCACGAGGCGACCTTGACAGCAACGTCCATGGCGGATACGAGCAAGCGGGACGACGTCGCCTTCACGACTGTGATCATGGAAGATCCGCTGTTCGAACTCCTGATGAAGGCGTTCTACTTCGGCATCATCTTCCTCATCGTCCTGGTGGTCGTTGCGATAATCGTGAACGCCCTACGACAGCACAAGAACAAACCTAAATACCCCGACTACTGATTCCCCATTGTGTTTGTGGAACATCCTCTTCTCAAGGATGGCTATATCGAGAAGAGGGATTACCAGGTCAACATCGCCAAGTCCTGCTCGAAGAGACCCACTCTCGTCGTTCTTCCCACGGGGATGGGAAAGACGGTCATTGCCACTCTCGTAATCGCGGACAGGATGGGAGACGGGCAGAAGATGCTGTTCCTCGCCCCAACGAAGCCCCTTGTGGCGCAGCACGCGAAGTCGCTGACGACCTTCATGAGGAGCCCGAACCTCGTGCAATTCACGGGAGAGGTCCCGCCGCCCTCCCGCGTGGACCTTTGGCGGGAACATGACATCATCGTTTCCACTCCTCAGGTCATCGAGAACGACCTGGAATCGGGTCACATCGACCTGGCGGACGTCTCGCTCGTGGTGTTCGACGAGGCCCACCGGGCTGTCGGCGAGTACGCCTACGTCCCCATCGGAAGGGCGTGCAAGGAGAGGAAGATGCTGACGCTCGGTATGACCGCCTCGCCCGGGAGCGACCCCGCCAAGATCCTCGAGGTCTGCGACAACCTCGGAATCGAGGGCGTGGAGATCAGGACGGACTACGACCCGGACGTGGTCAACTACATCCATGACATCGACGTCAGCTACATAGGCGTCGAGGTGCCTGAGAACGTGAAGGAGATCGTCACCCTTCTGAGGAAGGCACTGGACAAGCAGGTCGTGCAGCTCAGGAACTACGGGTTCCTGGAGACGGACAAGCCCGTGACCCGCAGGGTTCTGCTCGATGTTCAGAAGGAGGTCCAGAGGAGGCTCTCGTCCGGGGAGAAGAACTACAAGCTGTACAGGGCGGCGACGCTGCAGGCCATGGCGATGAAGATAGACTACGCCATCGAGTTCGCGGAGTCCCAGGGAATCGATGCTCTGAGGGAGTACTTCCACAGGATGGTCGAGGAGAGCAAGCAGAAAGGGGCCAAAAAGGCGGCGAAGCAGACTGTGAAGAGCTTCGAGGTGCTCCAAGCGATGAGCCTGACGAAGGGAGGGGACTTCGACCGCCCGAAGCTGAGGAAGGTCATCGAGATCCTGAGGCGGCAGTTCAGGGGGAAGAGGGATTCCCTGGCGATAGTCTTCACACACTACAGGGACACGTCCGAGACGGTCACTCGGGAGCTGAGCGAGATCGGGGGGCTCAGACCGGTGAGGTTCGTCGGACAGAGCTCGAGAGGAGCAGACCGCGGACTCAAACAGAAGGAGCAGGTCGAGACGATCAGGCAGTTCGAGAAGGGAGTATACAACGTGCTCGTCGCCACGAGGGTGGCAGAGGAGGGTCTGGATATACCGTCCACGGACCTGGTGATATTCTACGAGCCTATACCGTCAGAGGTCAGGACGATACAGAGGCGGGGGAGGACAGGGAGGAAGAGGCCGGGAAAGGTGGTTGTGCTCGGCTCGAAGAGCACGCGGGACGAGTGGTACTACCTCTCCGCCAAGAGAAAGGAGCAGAGGATGCACAGGGAGCTCGAGAGACTCAGGCAGGACCTCAAGCAGAACATCTTCGTTGGCGAACCCTGTCAGGAGACCTTCGCCGACGCTGGGGACAGGATCAGCGGCCTGAGAAGGAAGCTGGAGAGGAAAAAGGAAAAGCCTCCCGCCAAGGACACGAAGCAGGTCTCGCTGAGCGACTACTAGGAGACCTTCGTCGATCTGTGCACCGTGCTGCCAGGTCGATTATCCTTATATACAACTTCATCTTTAGAGAGAAGAACACGGTGCAAACACCATGGCCAGAGGTCTTTACGCGGGAAGGAAGCTCCAGAAGGACAGGGGCAGGTTCAGATGGAACGATCGCTACTACAAGAGGAGGATGCTCAGACTGAGGGAGAAATCCGACCCGCTGGAGGGAGCCGCGCAGGCCAAGGGCATCGTGTTGGAGAAGGTGGGCATCGAGGCAAAGCAGCCCAACTCCGCGATCAGGAAATGCGTCAAGGTCCAGCTCATAAAGAACGGCCGCCTGATAACGGCCTTCGCGGTCGGGGACGGAGCGATCAACTTCATAGACGAACACGACGAGGTGTTGGTGGAGGGAATCGGCGGGAGAATGGGTCGTTCCTACGGCGACCTGCCCGGCGTCAGGTTCAAGGTCATCAAGGTGAACGACGTCTCCTTGGATGAGCTTGTGAGGGGAAGAAAGGAGAAGCCGATAAGGTAGTGGTATCTTGGAAGAAAAACCTGCGCCTGAACCGCCGAAGGAGCCCGAGCCCCGCGCAAAGGAGCCATCTGGCATACTCCTGTTCAACGAATATGACCTCTCCGAAGTCGTGATTAGGGACACGGGCCTCGGGAGGTACATCAACCTCGACCCGGTCGTCATCCCGCACACTGGCGGGAGGCACTCGGACAAGCAGTTCGGGAGAGCGAAGACCAACATCATCGAGAGGCTGATCAACAACATGATGAGGACAGGGAGCTACACCGGGAAGAAGAACAAGTCATACGCCGTGGTGCGGAAGGCACTGAAGATAATCCAGGAAAGGACGAAGACGAACCCGGTCCAAATCTTCGTTCAGGCCCTAGAGAGTGCGGCACCCAGGGAAGAGATTACTCGACTGCGCTTCGGCGGGATAAACGTCCCGAGAGCGGTCGACATATCCCCTTCCAGAAGGTTGGACATGGCCCTCAGGAACATCTGCAGGGGCGCTGTCGCAGCGTCGCACAAGAACAGGAAGTCTGCGGAGCAGTGCCTGGCCGAGGAGATCATGCTGGCCTCGAACGGGGACATGAATTCCTTCGCGGTATCCAAGAGGGACGAGTACGAGAGGGTTGCCGCTTCAGCGCGATAGGGATGGATCATGGGAAGAAAGGAAGAGAACATCAGAAAGGCCCAAGCTCTGATGCACAAGGTCAAGTTCATACGCAACATCGGGACCGCCGCGCACATAGACCACGGCAAGACCACCCTTAGCGACAACCTGATCGCGGGGGCCGGGATGATGTCAGAGGAGCTTGCGGGCAAGCAACTGTTGCTGGACTATGACGAGCAGGAACAGGCCCGTGGGATCACGATAAACGCGGCGAACGCCTCCATGGTGCATGAATACGGGGGGAGTGAGTACCTCATCAACCTGATAGACACACCAGGTCACGTCGACTTTGGCGGGGACGTCACCCGCGCGATGCGCGCGATCGATGGCGTGATAATCCTCGTCTGCGCCGTCGAGGGAGTGATGCCGCAGACCGAGACCGTCATAAGGCAGGCGATGAAGGAGAAGGTGAAGCCCGTCCTCTTCATAAACAAGGTGGACCGACTGATCAACGAGCTCAGAGTCGATGCGGAGGAGATGCAGAACAGGTTCCTCAAGATCATTGCGGAGGTCAACGAGAGAATCAAGAAGCTCGCACCGGAGGAGTTCAAGGAGGAGTGGATGGTGAAGGTGGAGGATGGCAGCGTGGCCTTCGGTTCCGCCTTCTATAACTGGGCGATCTCGGCCCCCTTCATGAAGAGAAGTGGGATAACGTTCAAGGACGCCTATGACTACTGCGCGAAGGAGGACCAGAAGACACTGGCAAAGGTCGCCCCCATACATCAGATTCTGCTGGACATGACGGTGAGGCATATGCCCAACCCCGTCGAGGCCCAGAGAATCAGAGTACCACAGATCTGGCACGGGGACCTCGACTCGGACATTGGAAAGGCCATGTACAACTGCAAAATGGACGGCCCCGTGGCCTTCATGGTCACCAAGATAATCATGGATCCTCATGCAGGCGAGATATCCGTCGGCCGCCTCTTCAGCGGGAAGATGAAGAAAGGGCAGATCCTCTACATCGTTGGAATGCCCAATCCGAACAGGGTGCAAACCGTCGCCCTCTCCGTCGGAGCGGACAGGATAACCGTAGATGAAATCGATGCTGGCAACATAGTCTGCGCCTCCGGGCTGAAGGACGCGGTAGCGGGTTCAACGGTCTCATCTCTGGAGGACATGGATGCGTTCGAAAGGATCGTCCACTATTCAGAGCCTGTCGTCACGGTCGCCATCGAAGCGAAGCACACAAAGGACCTGCCAAAGCTGGTGGAGGTCCTACGGATCATATCAAAGGCCGATCCATCGATCCAGGTCGAGATCAACCAGGAGACGGGAGAGCATCTCCTGTCGGGAATGGGCGAGCTCCATCTGGAGATAACCGAGTACAGGATAGTTCACGATCACGGCGTGGACATAACGTCCTCCGAGCCCATTGTCGTCTACCGGGAATCCACAGAAGGAAAGGGGGGAGCCTTCGAGGGGAAGTCCCCGAACAAGCACAATCGCTTCTACCTGGAGGTCGAGCCCCTCGAGGAGGAGGTTCTGAAGGCCATTCTCGACGGGGAAATCCAATCGGGCGGGAAGATAAAGCACGCCAAGGAACTGGCGAGGCAACTCCAGGACATGGGGTGGGACAAGAAGGAGGCGAAGAACGTCTCACACATCCACAACACCAACATGTTCGTCAACGCGACGTCGGGGATTCAGTACCTGCACGAGACGATTGAGCTGTGCAATGACGCCTTCGTGGAGGCGATGGAGAAGGGTCCCCTCGGGCAGGAGAGGTGTCAGGGGGTCAAGGTGAAGCTCGTCGACGCGAAACTGCACGAGGACAGCATCCACAGAGGACCCGCTCAGGTCATTCCCGCCGTGAGATCGGCGATCTATGGAGCGATGTGTCAGGCGGGTAGACTCCTTTTGGAGCCCAAGCAGAAGGTGTTCATCAACGTCCCCCAGGACCTCCTCGGGAATGCGGTGAAGGAGATGCAGACGAGGAGAGCGGTCATCGAGGACATGAGCCAGGAGGAGGAAATGGCGAACATAGAGGCCAAAGCCCCCGTTGCCGAGATGTTCGGGTTCGCAACCGCGATAAGGAGCGCCACGACCGGTAGGGCCCTGTGGTCCACAGAGAACTCGGGATTCGAGAAGCTCCCGAAGGATCTCCAACCCGATGTTGTTAGACAGATAAGAATCAGAAAGGGGCTCAAGCCAGAGCCTTACGATGAAAGGTACTACGCTGCGTGAGATGGAAAAAGAGATAAATAGAGAGAGGCATTAGGGAGAGAGCACAAAGGAGATATGAGTATGGCAGAAAAACCCCACTTGAACCTGGTGTTCATTGGCCATGTCGACCATGGAAAGTCCACTCTGGTTGGAAGACTGCTTCTGGATACGGAGTCGATAGAA
>JAGMCJ010000071.1 GCA_023129265.1 Thermoplasmata archaeon
GCGTGGGTCATGGACAAGCTCAAGGAAGAGCGAGAGAGAGGCTTGACCATCGATGTGGCCCACAAGAGGTTTGACACGGACAAGTACTACTTCACGATTATCGACGCACCTGGTCACAGGGACTTCGTCAAGAACATGATCACGGGTACGAGTCAGGCCGATGCCGCTGTCCTGGTTGTCTCGGTCCCCGACGGACCGCAGGCCCAGACGAAGGAGCACGTGTTCCTGGCAAGGACGCTCGGCGTGGAGCAGTTGATCGTCGCGATGAACAAGATGGACGCCACCAAGCCTGAGTACGATGAGAAGAGGTTCAACGAGGTGAAGGAGCAGGTTGGCACCCTTCTGAGATCGGTCGGGTTCAAGGTGGACGAAATACCGTTCATACCTGTGAGCGCCTTCAAGGGCGACAACGCCACGAAGAAATCGGACAACCTTGGATGGTACAAGGGAGCCACGATGCTTCAGTCCTTGGACACGATCGTGCAGCCACCGAAGCCCACCAAGCTCCCGCTCAGACTGCCCATCCAGGACGTCTACACCATTACGGGAATAGGAACCGTACCAGTCGGGAGAATAGAGACTGGCATTTTGCTACCCGACATGAAGATATCCATGCAGCCGGCGGACAAGATAGGCGAGGTGAAGTCCATCGAAATGCACCACGAGACGATTCCGAAGGCTGAGCCTGGGGACAATGTCGGATTCAACGTGAGAGGCATTTCGCGGACTGATGTCAGGAGAGGAGATGTCGCGGGACCTGCGGACAACCCTCCGACGGTCGCGAAGACATTCACCGCCAGGATCATGGTGCTGAACCATCCTAGCGTCATAACGAAGGGCTACACTCCCGTCTTCCACTGCCACACCGCGCAGGTTGCGTGCACGTTCGAGGAGCTTACGGCGAAGCTCGACCCGAAGAGCGGCGAGACGACGGAGGAGAACCCAGAGTTCCTGAAGACAGGCGATGCAGCTATCGTCAAGGTACGGCCGACGAAGCCGATGGTGATTGAGAAGACGAGCGAGTTCCCGCAGCTGGGAAGGTTTGCGATCAGAGATATGGGTCAGACTGTCGCTGCCGGTATGTGCATCGACGTGGAGAAGAAGTGATCCTATCTCCTCTCTTTCCATTTTCTGGGATTTCTGATGGCACAAAAAGTGAAGATTTTCCTGTATGGGGCTGACCGCAAGAAAATCGAGCAGGTCTGCCAGCAGATCAAGACCATCTCCCAGAAGACAGGGGTGGCGATGAGCGGGCCCATACCGCTTCCGACGAAGAAGATCGTCGTTCCGTGCAGGAAGAGCCCGGACGGGGAGGGATCCGAGACCTGGGACAGATGGGAGCTGAGAATCCACAAGAGGCTTCTCTTCCTTGACGCCGATGACAGAAGGGCCCTCATGCAGGTCATGAGGATTCCCTATCCAGACGGCGTGCACATAGAGATCGAGCTGAGGTCGTAGTTCGCGCAGCTCGATATCCGCTTCTTTCTCAGAATCGTGAGGCGCCGAGTACTGCGAAAACATTCGAAAGGTCACCGCAATAACCTATGGGGGGCTACCAAACGAGTTGCAGAGGAGGGGCCTGCACTTTGACGCAGTACTCGACATTTGCTGGATGCGGTTGCCTTTCTGGCAGCTCCTCGATATTACAACATACGAACTACTATTAAACTCTATCTGCGTGACGGGAACCACTGCTGGGTCAGCTGTCCCCAGCCCCAATCGGACCGGCGGGAATCCGGAGAAAAGGTTTTTAAGCCGTCCTCGCACTAAAGCGGGAAAGGGCCGGTAGATCAGACTGGAAGATCGCCACGCTTGCAACGTGGAGGTCAGGGGTTCAAATCCCCTCCGGTCCATATCCTCAGGGGTTCACTCGCTGTATCGTTCTTCCTTCTACGGGTCCCGACGATTGTCGTCCGCCCAAAAGAGGTTTCCAGCGACAAACTAGGCGAAATCATCGAGCGTGGGCTGCTTAGGTTTGAGCTTCCACTCCACATCCGGACCGGTCTCGGAATCGCTCTCTTCCGATGATGCTTCGCCCTTCCGTGCCGCGGCCGCGATCTTCTCCACGAGCCGCTTCATCTTCCTCTCCTTCTTGATTCCCGCCCAAAGATACCTCTCGTCTGCGCTCCTGTCCGTCGTGAGGATGACGACCCTTCCTTTGGCGTCCCTTCCCGTTCTCCCCCTCCGCTGTATGAGCCTTATGTCGCTGGCGACGGGCTCGTAGAATATGACGAGATCGACCTGGGGCACATCGAGACCCTCCTCGGCGATGCTCGTGGCGACCATGACGTTGAAGCCTCCTCCCTCGAATCTTGCAAGGGTCTTCTGCTGCTGCTTCTGGGTCATCCCCTTCCTCCCGTCGCGCGTGCCCTGCCCCACGAACCGCTCAACGGACACATCCAGATCCTTCAAAAGGCCAACGATGTGTTGCACCGTGTCCCTCAGCTCCGCGAAGACGATGATCTTGGAATCTGACTTCGTCCTCAGCTGATCCTCCACGGTCGCCAGCAACGGCTTGAGCTTCGGATGCGATGGGCCCTTCCACTTCTTGGCTGCTTTGTAGGCCCTCTGCACCCTCACATCCTTCATGAAGGCGGCATCATGCTTCGACCTACCCTCCTTCGTTTTGGGCTCGACGAACTTCAAGAAGGAATCGACCCCCTGCCGCTCGACGCACAGTATCGCATGATTCGCCACTTGAGAAAGGGACAGCCGCCTGGAAGCCTGGAAGAGGTAGGGCGGGAACCTGCCTCCCTTGCTCCTCGCGTGCATCTGCTTCCTCACGTCCGTCAAATCCTGTATCCTAACCTGGATATTCTTCCTGTTGCGCAGGAACCCGTACCGGCGGAGAGCGTTCAGCTGCTCATGAAGGAACTTCGTGAGATAGTTCGAGATCTTCTTCATGACTTCGGATGGTGCGACCTCCAACCAGTCTACGTCCACCTCCTGGACATAGGGGGCGACATCCTCGTCCTCTCTAGTGCGCATGATGAGGTTCTTGATGGCAAGGTGCTTTGTCACTTCCTCAATCCTCTCGATCTCGTGGCCGGGAGATGCGGTGAGCCCCAAGGCCAGCATGCCTGGGCATAGCTCTCTCAGCCCCTTCGCCAGAGGGACGTACGCATAGTCCCCGACTGCTCGGTGGGCCTCATCAAAAACCGTCAGCACGATGTTGTTAGGAATAAGTCCGGCCTTCAGATCATTGGCGGCGACCTGGGGGGTTGCGACGACGATGTTGGAGAGATTCCATAGTGTGGACCTCTTCTTTTTCGACACCTGGCCCGTCAGACAGGCGGGACTTCCCAGTGTCAGGAACTTCCGTACGCTGTTCGCGTGCTGATTCACAAGGGGTCTCGTCGGTGCGACAATCAGAGCCCGCCCGCCCTTTCTCAGTGTCTTCGCGATCACGAGGATGGCAATGATCGTCTTCCCGAGACCCGTGGGAATGACGACGAGACTGCTCTTCTTGGCGGCCTCTTCCGCGATCGATGTCTGGAACTCACGCTCCTCGATGACGTTCTCCCTGACGAACGGATGCTCTAGCATCACATGGCATACGGGAAGGAGATGTAATAAATGTAATCGGGGGTTCGGTGAAACTTCTGACCCGCAGAGTGACATACAAGCCAGGACAAAAGCAGATATAACCGTGGATTCATAATGAGACGATGGATGAGGTCGAGGTCTTCCCCGGAACAAGAATCAGCAGGCACCACGCTCTTTTCCTGGAGGACAGCAGCCTCCTCGTCATCGCTGACCTCCATCTCGGGTACGAAGGAGCCTTGCTGGAACAGGGTGTCTCGATACCGAGATTCCAGAAAAACGTGATGATGGAACGTCTGAAGAGACTGCTCGCAAAGTACAGCCCCGCCAGAATCCTCATCAACGGTGACTTCAAGCATGAGTTCTCCAAGAACTTGGTTCAGGAGTGGGATGAGGTCAACGAGTTTCTCGATTTCATCTTGAGCCAGGCAGACGTCGAGCTGTTGAGAGGCAATCATGACAACTTCCTGAAGACCATCCTGGCGAAAAAGGGGTTGGATCTCTCCACGACTTCGACCGTTGGCGGGTACACTTTCGCCCATGGTCACAGAGAAGTCAGCTGGAAAGGCACGCTGGTCATGGGACACGAGCATCCGTCGCTTGGCCTCAGGGACAAGATCGGCGCGACCGCGAAGCTTCCGTGCTTTGTTGTCACGCCGACCGTCATCGTGCTTCCAGCGTTCTCCCCCCTCGCCCTGGGAACCGATGTCACAACGCTGGATTTCATATCTCCCCCGCTCAGAGGAGTCTCGGCAGAAGAGGCGCGCATCTA
>JAGMCJ010000072.1 GCA_023129265.1 Thermoplasmata archaeon
ATCAGGTGGCGCCCTTGCTCTTCTTCGCTTTCTCGTCGATCAGAAGGTCTCTCACGGTCCGCTCCAGCACCGTCACCGCTGCGTAATTCTCGATTTTGAAGGCGTCCTGGGCCTTGCGAAGCATGATTTTCGCTTCACTCACTCCCGTCTCCCTCTTGTCTGTCTCGTCTATCACGCTCCTGATCGACTCAAGGTCTTCCTGGGCCCTGAGGGTCATGTACGTGGACTCCAGGTCGGCAATGGAGTCATCCACGATCTCGCTTCCTTCCGAGGGCAATTCGGGAGCCTTCGCCCTTTCGGAGACCATCCTCCCGATGGTTATGAGGGCATCGGTGTAGTCCGCATCGGTTTCTGCGGCACTCCTTTGCACCGCCATCCGCCCAAGGGACCGCTTGACGAACGTCATGGCCAGTTGGGCGAAGTCTATCGTGTCCCTATACTCCCCCCGCACAAATGCCTTCTCCGCCTGGCCCAGCGATCTCTCCGCCACCAATACACCAACATTCTGCATGCGTGCCTCCTCGATCTTCTCCCTGGCCCGATCGATCGTCTCGCGGGCAGCCCTGAGGGAAGACCTTCTGAGACTCCGTAGGATCTCATCCAGCTCGAGGACGTTTCTTTTCGCGGCAACGTGATCCCCCTCATCAAGCGCCTCCTGAGCCTTCGCCAAGTAATCCTCCATGGCCGACGTGTCGATTCCCAACTTGTGGAACTCCTGTATCTCCGGGGGAAGGCTGGTCAACCTTTTCGAGACCTCTCTTTCGTCTTGAGCCACAAGCAACTCCTGCCGTTCTCTTTCCAGGGCCTCGATGTCGATCCATTTCTTGACCGCCTTTACGAAATCCCCCGCCTTCCTCAGGTCTTTCAGCTTCAGTGCTTCTTCCGCCTCGCTCAGGAGGATCTCGCTTTCCAGCGTGATCGCACCCTTCGCCTTCAGATCCTCCACAGAGGCTTTCGTCTTTTCGAGTTCTTTCTTGAGCTTCTTCGACCGCTTGACTTGGTCCATGCTCTTCTTCGCCTCGGAGAGGAGGCTCTTGAAGGCCTTGAAATTGGAGTCCGCCAACGCCACTTCCGTCGCACTCAGTATCTCGAAGGTCTCGGACATGTCGTACTTCAGCCTCTTCAGCTTCTTGGCCTCATCAGCCGCTTCGAGAGCCAAATCTCGGGATTCCTTTACGTGCTTGGACAGTTCGCCCATCTTCATGGCCTTGTTGCAGAGGGAGATTGACTTCCTGTAGTCCTTGTTCTTGAAATGGAACTTCGCGTCCGACAGCCTATTGACCATGTCCTTGGTTTCAGCGTCCATTCTCCTGAGCTTCTTGAGCGCCGTCTCCGCCTTTGATATCTTGGCGGCTGCTCGCTCGACCTGTGGCTTCCGCTGGGATTTCTTTGGCACCTTCTGTGTCTTCTTGGCGGCAGTTCTCTTGGGAGTGGCCTTCTTGACTGAAGACTTCTTGGCAGTGGCTTTCTTGGCCGTAGTCTTCTTTGATGTCTTCTTGGAACTCTTCTTGCCCATTCTTTTCACCACGAGTCGAGGCTGAACCTGGCTAGATGGAGCTGTCTCAAGAATGGGACGTACGCCGAATTAAAGCTGACCCCATGGGAATCAAGAGTGATAGCGTTGACTCTCGTATGCTTTTAATAGGAATCCTCGTATATGCCCACGGGGAGGACAATGGCGAAGAAGAAGACCACGATTTCTGTAATAAAAGCGGACGTAGGAAGCTGCCCGGGCCACGTTGTCGTGCATCCAGACCTAGAGGACGTTGCCCGCGGCTTCATGCAGGAGGCCAAGGACAATGGCCTGATAGATGACTTCAGAGTGACTCATTGCGGGGACGATCTCGAGCTCATCATGTCCCACAGGCGGGGAGTGGATTCCGAGGACATCCACAAGCTCGCTTGGAAGACATTCGAGGCCGGCACGAAACACGCGAAGTCGCTCAAGCTCTACGGAGCGGGGCAGGACCTCCTGATCGATGCCTTCTCAGGGAACATAAAGGGGATGGGGCCAGGTGTGGCGGAGCTCGAGTTCACCGAGAGACCCGCAGAGCCCATCGTCGTGTTCATGATGGACAAGACGGAGCCTGGAGCGTTCAACCTTCCCGTATTCAG
>JAGMCJ010000073.1 GCA_023129265.1 Thermoplasmata archaeon
TGTTCGAGATATGGGACATCATGGAGCACAAGAAGGTGATGATGAAGTCCCCCGAGGAGCTCTATGACATACTGGCATTGATCGGCGCGAAATCCCGTTTCGTCATCAAGCGGGTCTTCCCGAAGAAGGGGAAGCTTCCTCCGAAGGAGGCCGTGGCGGCCGTTTCCACCGAGAAGCTCGCGCACATAGCGGGCGAGTACGTGGGGAAGGACGATCCCGTCGCGGTGGTGAGGGCGCAGTCGGGACTTCCGGCGTTGGGAGAGGTCCTGGAGCCGTTTGCCTTCCCGCACTTGGTCAGCGGCTGGATGCGGGGGTCCCACAACGGCCCGCTCATGCCGGTCTCACTGGTCGACGCGAAGTGCACGAGATTCGATGGGCCGCCAAGGGTCCTCGCGCTGGGCTTCCAGGTCAACGACGCCACGCTTGTCGGTCCTGTGGACCTCTTCGACGATCCGGCCTTCGACCCGACGAGGAAGAAGGCTGCTGAGATAGCGGACTACATGAGAAGACACGGTCCGTTCGAGCCCCATAGGTTACCGCTTTCGGAGATGGAGTACACGACCCTGCCGAAGGTCCTTTCCAAGCTATCATCTAGATTCGAGGCAATGGAATGACGAACGTCATCATAGTCAACTTCAAGTCCTATGAGGAGGGCACGGGCAGGAGAGGGTTCGAACTCGCGAGGACCTGTGAGAAGGTCTCCCTCGACTCCAACGTTGACGTGATAGTCTGCCCGCCACTCGTTCACCTCGGTCAGTATGCTGACGAGCTGAGCATTCCTGTGTACGCCCAGCATGTCGACGCCGCCGCCGCGGGAAGTCACACGGGCCACATCACGCCGATGTCCGTCAAGGAGGGGGGCGGGCAGGGAACGCTCGTCAACCACTCGGAAAGGAGGATGCGGATCGCCGATATCGAGCGGGCGGTCGTTGAGTGCAAGAGGGTCGATATCTCGACGGTCGTGTGCACAAACAGCGTCAGGGTCAGCAAGGCCTGTGCTTCCCTGTCTCCCACGTACATTGCGATCGAGCCGCCGGAGCTGATCGGCGGGGACATACCTGTCACAAAGGCCAAACCCGAGGTCATCAGCGGCGCCGTGGAGGCGATCAAGTCCGTCAACAAGGAGATTGAGGTCCTCTGCGGGGCGGGAATCAAGACGGGCAGGGACGTACGGAAAGCCATCGAATTGGGATCATCCGGTGTTCTCATTGCATCAGGAGTCGTCAAGTCGAAGGACCCGGAGAAAACGATGCTGGACCTGATGTCTGGTGTTTCGTAGGGTCGGCTCGAACGGGGCCTCCTTCATCGGTTCTATGTGAGTTGTGTCTAGTCAGCATGTGCCTTACATGCGCTAGCCCAGGATAAGTACGGGATCTGGGTTAGACTTCACTGATGGTGAAATCCGCTCTCATCGCGGCTGCTCTCCTCTTGGCGGCTCTCGTTGGTCTCCCAGCAGGGACGTCGGCCGAGGAGGAAGGCAGACTCATCATCAATGAGGTGATGTACGACCCCCCTGGGTCTGAAGTCGACGGAGAGTGGATAGAGGTCCTTGTTGTGGAGGGGGAAACGGACACCGGGGGCTGGACGCTGAGCGACCTCGACGGTCATGTGTTCACTCTCCCACCTCTAACCCTTCCCGTGCAAACGTACGTGCTCATGAGAATCGGGGGAGGAATCTCTGAGCTTGACGCGAGTGATGGCAGAATCACGCTGTACATGAACTTCTCGCAGCCCGTGCTCAACAACAATGGCGATGAACTCCTCTTGGATGGTGGCGGGACTGCCTTCGACTTTTTCGCCTACGGCTCAGGCAGCCTCGTCGACTATCCTCCTAAGGGGGTTCAATGGGATGGCAGGAACCTCACTTCGAGGGCGGGCCAGTCCCTCTCGCTCTTTCCGAATGGAATGCCCTCCGATGGACCGGAAGACTGGTTCTCTCTGCCTCCAACACCTGGCTCATCGAACGGTCTGTACCAGACAGGGGAGGATGACGTACTTCTCGCAGAAGTCTACTACAACAATCTGAGGGATGATGAGTACGTCTGCATTCTCAATCGCGGCACTTGGGATGTCAATCTCACGGGCTGGATCATCACGGACCATGAGGCGGATGTCTCTTTCCCTGAGAGCACGATTATCCGTTCGAGGCAGGGACTGTGCCTGACCCACAACTCGACTTCCTACTACGAGGATGTGCTCGCGGAAGCGGACTTCACGTATCGCAAGGGCGACGTGGATTGTATGTCGGTCTACGGAGGTCAATTCGCCCTCAGAAACGATGGGGACGAGGTCGTGATCCTGACACAGTACGGCAGAGAAGTGGACTCGTTTGTTTGGGGAGATTCCGAGACAATGGTACTCGGATGGGAGGGGGAACCTGCAGACATCACCAGGAAGGGTGCAAGTGCGAGGAGACTGTCGAAGAACGGGACACTGACAGACACCAATTCGTCAAGCGACTGGCAGAGTCTGAAGGATTTCGGGATAGGGCAGTCGAGTTTCGGGCGGGAATCGTTCACTGTGAGCGGTCCCGTGATCTCCTTCTATTCCCCCGGAATCTCTTTGGAGATCCTCAGAGAACTCCTGAGAAACGCGACGCACAGCATACTGCTAAATGCGTACCAACTCACCAGCAAAGCCATAGGTGACGAGCTTGCGAAGGCCGCCTTGAGGGGCACGGAGGTGAGGATCCTCCTCGAGGGACAGCCTGTCAGTGGCATGACCAGCAGAGGACTCGCGCTGATCGAAGACCTTGCTTCGTTAGGTGTCGACGTGAGACTCCTCGTGGAGTCCCCTGAGGATGCGACATTCAAGAGATATGCCTACAATCATGCGAAGTACGCGGTGATCGACAACAGGAGTCTGTTGCTCTCCTCGGAGAACTGGGGAAATAACGGCTACCCGGATGACGGAGAAGGGAACAGAGGATGGGGTGTTGTAGTGGAGGACGAGGAGCTTGCCGCGTACTTCACGCACGTGTTCTTGGAGGACTGGAACCCGCTACGGAGAGACAGCATGGCATTTGATGATGCGCTTGAGCGGCTCCATGTCCACGAGGATGAGGATGCCTCCCAAGGACGTGAAGAGCCATTCCTCACTGAGCTGAGACTGACTGAAGCCGTTGAGGTGACAGCGCTCATTGGACCTGACAATGCAATGGATGATGACACGATTCTGGGGATGATCGACGCTGCTGAGGACCGAATACTCGTTGAGCAGTTCTACATCCGAAAGACCTGGAGAGTCAGGGGAAACGAGTTCCTGAATCCCTTCCTGGACAGGCTGATAAAGGCCGCCGAAAGAGGCTGTGAGGTGAAGGTACTGCTTGACCCGACATGGTACAACGTCCTCCCAAGTGACCCAAATGACAACGATGACACAGTAGAGTTCCTCAACTCGCTGGCCGTGGGACAGAATCTGAACATGACCGCCAAGCTGATGGACCTCGACGCGCACGGCATAGTGAAGCTCCACAACAAGGGGATGGTCGTGGACGGTGATCGAGTCCTCATATCCAGCCTCAACTGGAACTACAACTCCTTTGCGAGGAACAGGGAAGCCGGTCTGATACTGACAAACGAGCGAATAGCGGCGTACTTCGAGCGCATCTTCATGCACGACTGGAAGGATGATGTTGCGCCTCCGGTAGCCATAATCGATGGGGCGGCGACTGCGAGAGTTGGTGAGTCTGTCATGCTCAGTGCTCTGAGTTCCTATGACGACAGCGGAATAGTCCGTTTCTCGTGGGACACGGACTCAGATGGCCTCGAAGATTCGAGTGACCCGGTGATCCACGTCTCCTTCCCTAGAGCGGGGACATTCACGATATCGCTCGAGGTAGAGGACAGTTGGGGGAACACTGACGCGACATCCATTGAGCTGGTCGTGGAGGAGGACGATGGACCTCCTGGACTGGAACTCGCGGTTGTGGCCATCGCGATTCCGGCGGTTTCCCTCCCAGCGTTCCTTTATCACTTCAGAAAAAGGCGCACAAAAGATATATAAGGACGCGGTAAATGAAATCTCGTGGCAGATGGAACGGCGTTCTCAGCAAGCGATCTCGAGAAATATGGATACTGCCCGCTCAGTTGGTGGCTGAGCAAGGACGACGCAGACGAAGAAGACCTCTCAGAAGGAGAGAGAAGGCATGCCAAGATAGCCTCGGAGATCACCAAGATAAGTAGGCAGGAAGGTCATGCCAGGGAGTCTGAATCGGCCGTTCTCTACTTCGCCATAGCCGCCACTTTCATTTCCATTCTCGGAGTGACGATCCTGCAGAGGGAGCAGTCCGTTGGCGAGATTCTCGTCGCCATGTCTCTGATATGGTTGCTGGCCTCTTCCTACTTCCTCTACAAGGCGGAGACGCTCGCAACTAAGGTGGACCGTCTGATATCTGAGAGAGTCGTCCTAGGATTCGCGATGATAGCGACCGTGATAGCCATATATTCGGTCTCGATGACCATCTATCAGGACCTCCTTCTCAGCGAAGTGCTTCAGGTAATCGCGCTTGGCTGGCTGATTGGGGCGTCCTACTTCCTCTACAGGTCTCTGAAGCACTTGGAGGTGGCCAAGGCGAAGCGGGAGACGTACGAGGTAAGGGACGGAAGGATTGAGTTCATAGACGACGAGCATATCAGGCCGAAGATGTTTGAGTCCGAGAAGTACGGACTCAGGGGCCGACCTGACTACGTTGTCCTCGAGGGGGAGTACCACATCCCTGTGGAGATCAAGACGGGAAGGACGCCGAGAGGTCCACTGTTCTCGCACATCCTGCAGACCGCTGCTTACTGCGTTCTCCTGGAGGAAGAATACGGCAAGTCCCCCCCTTACGGCATTCTGAAGTACGGAGAAATCGAGCACGAGATCGACTATACGCCTGACCTCAAGCAACTGGTCCTTGGCAAGCTGGAGGATATGCGGAAGGCCAGAGAAACTGGCATTGTGCATAGGAACCACGCCAGAAAGATGAAGTGTGTCCATTGCTCTCGGAGAAGCATCTGCCCCGAGAAGCTAGCCTAGTCCTTCTCCTTCCCGGACCCGCCAAGCTGATCGTTCATTCTCTCGACCGCTTCCTTGATCTCGGCAACCTCCTCCCTCATTCTGAGCATCTCCTCCTCGAAGGGCGTGAATGCCTGCACGGAGAGAATCCGATGACTGATGAAGACGCCCACGAACATGGCCCCAATGACGGCGAGTATCGCAATCACGACCAGGACGACCAAGAAGAGGAAGAAGTTGGCGATTATGTCTCCGAATGTTACGACCCCTGTCATCTGGGCCCCAAGCACGACTGTCAAGATGATCACTACTGTCAGCCAGAGCAACGTCCACTTGCTGATTCTGATGCTCATCGCCTCCTGAGGTACAATCGCTGTCTGAATGGGACATCCTCCTGTTCCTCGGAACCCCAGACTCCGTCTTCATCCTCCAAGGAAATCCAGAGGACTGTTGTCCCCTCTTCCTGTTCCACTCGCACAATGCAGTTGAGCCACCACTCGTCCTCCTTCACGTATGCGGTGACGTCGATGCGCATTTCCGTCGTCTCGTCCAGCAACACCATCCGTTTTGTGACGTAGCTCTCATTCTCCAGCATGTATTCTTCGTACGTCTCGTTGTCTATGCCCTTCACGACTATCGAGATCCGGTCGTACCTGTTGTCTGATAGTGCGCCCTTGATGTATATCTGCACCTCGCTGTCGCTTGCATCGATGAGCATCATGGGTATTTTGGCTATGTCGGACTCTCCGTGCCCCATAAGTGTCGGGGTGATTATGTTCAGCATCAGGAGTGCGAGCAGGACTGAGACCATTGCTGTCTCCTTTAACATCCATCTCCACAACCTGCAGGCGGTACATAAATCTTAGTCGAGTTGCGGTGGAAAAAACGAAAAAAGGTGGGATTCCTTCTTTCTGGACGTCTGGCTCGGCTCGGAACTCAACAACTGGAGATGAAAAGAGCACGCGGCACGCGCCGCCCGCCGTGTCGATTGTGAGGTTCAAGATCCATGGGATAGAGGGAGGCACCCAGACACAAAAATAAAAAAAAAGGGGGGGAGGTAAGCGTGAAGTGATAGGGCTAGTCCTGTTGCCTATGGATCGATCCCATCCCTGGCAATGTTGACAAGGCTAGCGAGTGAGGTATTCCCTTCGGATATCTTTGATCTCGTTTATCGACTTCTCTGCCTCTTGGATTTTCTTGAGCTTCGCGGTCACGAGGTCGACCCTCTCATAGATGAGGTCTCTTATGGCGACCCGTATGGCCTCCGACTTCGATGGGAAGTCATCGGCATCCACCAGGAACTCCAGTGAATCCACGAACCGTCTGGGGATTCTGATGGTGACCTTCTCTGTATCCTTTTTCACAGTATCTCCCTGATCCGCTGAGATGCCTACTTGACCTTCTTTGACTTACGGTTGTCCGACACTGCATTATATCGGCACTATTTAAACATATTCAATCCAGAGTTCGATGGACATGAGAATGGAGGACTGCGATTGTTTTATATCGTGAATGGATATCCACTAGCCGCATGACCCCGAAAGACACCATTTTTATGCTTGCTGGCCCCGTCAAGATGCATCCAAGAGTACTTCAGGCGATGACGGCTCCCTACGTTGCACATAGAGGAGCAGGGTTCACGGAAGTAATAGGAGAGATCAGGGATCTGAGCAAGTACTTGTTCCAGACCGACAAGCACGTCTGTGTCCTCTCGGGTTCGGGAACGGCAGGACTGGACGCTGCCATCAGCAACCTCTTCCGGAAGGAGGACAGAATCCTGAACCTCGCGAATGGGAAGTTCGGAGAGAGATTCCACGAGATCAGCGAAGTGTACGCAGGTTCCTCCCTTGTTGAGTCGGACTGGGGCAAGCCGTTCGACCTGGAGGAGGTCGAGAAGGCCTTGGAGGATGGGGATTTCAAGGCGGTCACGATCTGCCACAACGAGACCTCGACTGGGATGACCAACCAGCTCGAGGAGGTCGCCGGAATCGCCCGGGACCACGGAGCACTGGTCGTCGCGGACGCCATCACATCGGCCGGTGGCCTGCCGTTCAAACCGGACGAGTGGGGAGTGGACCTTGCGATTGTGGGCTCCCAGAAGGCGCTTGCAGCTCCGGCGGGCCTCGCGATATTATATCTTTCGGAAAGGGCCTACGAGAACCTCCACGAGGATGCGCCGTACTACCTCAATCTCAAGAAGCACGTGGACAAGATCGAGCAGAAGAGCCAGACGCCGTGGACTCCAGCGATTCCTCTCTTCTTGGCCCTTCGGGAATCTCTTGCATTGATTAAGGAGGAGGGCCTGGAGAACAGACTGTCGAGGATTCGGAGGATGGCCGAGGCGGCGAGGGCCGCTGTCGGCTCGCTCGGCTTGGAACTCTTCCCGGATCCGGCATTTGCCTCCGACACTGTCACGGCGATCAGATACCCGCCGGGAATCGATGATATGGACTTCCGAAACACGCTGAGAGAGAAGTATGGTGTCGTTGTCGCGGGCGCACAGGCGCACATCAAGGGCAAGGTCTTCAGAATCGGTACGATGGGCTTCTGCACGATGACCGACCTGCTTTGCACGTTCAGCGCGGTCGAGAGCCTGCTGAGAGACATGGGTGTAGACATCAGGAAGGGCAGCGGCACGGAGGTCTTCGCCGACTATATCTAGAGCCAATACACGTCGACATCGTCGGTCCTGAACCTTTGCTTCACGACGGTCTCGGGGATGCTCATTCTCATGCCAGACTCGTGCATCAGGAATCCCGTCCAGGCTATCATGGCACCGTTGTCCACGCACAGCTCACCGTCGGGAACGAACATCTCGGCGCCTCTGTCGCCCGCCATCTTCGAGACCATTGACTGAAGTCGCTTGTTCTGCGCGACCCCACCGCCAAGAAGAATCTCGTCCTTGTCGACGTGAGCCATGGCGCGTTCCGAGACCTCCGTGAGCATGGAGAAGGCCGTCTCCTGTAGGGAATAGCAGAGGTCGTTGTCCCCCGCTCCTGAGGATCGCAGCTGGAGCGCGGCCGTGAGCATGCCTGAGAACGCGACGTCCATCCCCATTACGGAATAGGGAAGGTCCAGGAGGTCGTTGCCAGGCTGAGCAAGCTCCTCCACCTTCGGACCGCAAGGGAATTTCAGTCCAATCTCACGACCGAACTTGTCAAGCAGGTTCCCGATGCCTATGTCCAGGGTCTCACCGAAGACCCGATACCGCTTGTTGGAGAACGCGATGACTTGGGTGTTCCCGCCAGACACGTAGAGCAGGACGGGGTCCGTGCATCCAGTCGTCTTTCGTCCTATTTCGAGATGAGCGACGCAGTGATTGACGCCGATGATTGGAATGCCAAGAGAGACGGACAGAGCCCTCGCGGCCGTGGCGACCGTTCTGAGGCAAGGACCGAGGCCAGGTCCCTGGGAGAATGTCACAAGGTCCAGGTCTCTGAAATCCACTGAGGCGGCTTCGAGAGCGTTTCGAATGAGGGGCACGACGTTCTCGGCGTGGAAGTTGGCGGCCTCCCTCGGGTGGATCCCGCCCTTCGCGGGAGAGTAGACCGCGAACTCGTTCGCCAGGATGTTGCAGGATTCATCGACGAGTCCGATGCCGACCGTGTGGGCGGTCCCTTCTATCCCGATAGCAAGCACGGATTCCGAATGCTCCGAGCTTGTATAAAGCGTTTCTTGGGGAAGCGCTGGCCCAGGGCGCGTCCCAGACATTCCCCTGACAGCCACAAAAGAAGTTTAAAGTAGTATAAGAGAAATCTGATATAGCGCCAATGGGGGCCCCAAATGTCACACACTAAACTCATAATAATCATAGCCCTGCTCTTGACTGCATCCGCATTCCCAGTCGTTCTCGGAACCCGCGCGAATCCACAGCATGAGAATCGAACGTCCGAGGTTGCCTCTAGGATCCAGCTTGACTACAATCAGGAGGAAATCTACGCGGACCAAATCATTGTGGATTTCACTGCAGACTTCGACTTCTCCACGACTCAGGAGTTCGCAGAGAGGAATGGACTGCACGTTCTTCGACTCTATCCCGCCATTGGAGAGGCGGTCTTCAAGACGCTCGGGCCTGACCTGGACTCGGTGATGTTCCGAGTCGCCCAGGACCCGTCAGTGACATTCGTCTCGCCTAACGGTTTCTTTAGGATGAGCTACACCCCGAACGATCCGCAATGGACGAACCAATGGGGTCCCAAGAAGATACAAGCTCAGGACGCCTGGAATCTCACAAAGGGCAACAGCTCCGTCATCGTTGCGATTCTCGACACGGGCGTCGACTACGCACACGAGGACCTGTCAGGAAATATGTGGAAGAACCCCAGCGAGGATGGCGGCACGCCGGGCGTTGATGATGACGGCAACGGCTACATCGATGACCTGTATGGCTGGAACTTTTTCAACGACACGAAGTACGTCATGGATAACAACGACAGGGACACCAATGACAATCCGGTGCCAATCTACCATGGAACACATGTCTCAGGAATCGTAGCTGCAGTGATGAACAACTCAAAGGGAATAGCTGGTCTGGCGCAAGTGAAGATAATGGCCGTGAAGGTTCTGGCCAGGAACGGAACGGGAGACTGGTCTTGGCTGTCATCCGGGATCAAGTACGCATATGAGAACGGTGCTGACATCATCTCGATGAGCCTTGGCGGCTCGTGGGCCCCCAACAGCGTGAAGACACAAGCACAGAACGCCTGGGACAATGGTACGCTCCTTGTGGGGGCTTCTGGAAACGACGGAACGAACGGAGTACACTATCCGGCCATATACGATAGTGTCATAGCTGTCGGAGCGACCAACTCTGCTGACAGTAGGGCGGGCTTCTCCAACTATGGGAACGAGCTTGAACTCACTGCTCCTGGGGTGACCATACTTTCCTGCAGAAGAACGACCCCGTACTATCAGTACATGCAGGGAACGTCGCAGGCAACACCACATGTCTCGGGCGTCGCCGCGCTCATGTTCTCCAGATATCCGTCCTACACGAACATGCAGGCACGACTCATTCTCAACAACACTTCCGTCGACCTGGGCGATGCGGGATGGGACA
>JAGMCJ010000074.1 GCA_023129265.1 Thermoplasmata archaeon
CCATCAACACGCCGAGAATCCTGCTGACCGCACTCAACTTCGTGGTCGTACAGAACTTCGCGAGAATCGGTGCGGAGTCAGAGCAAGTGAGAAGGGTCTTTCAGATTGTTGAGCTCGTCGGCTTCGAGCCTGAGACGAATGAGCTAATCACGAATACTGTGTACGAGTGGGATATGGCAACTGATTCGTTCATCTACAAGGGTCACAGCTTCCTCTTTGATGAGCTGCAGGAAATGAAGAACATGACCCACGATGAGATGGACCAGGAGTTCCAGAGAAGGGTGGACTTGGTCAACTACATGGTCGAGAAGAATCTCGACGACTACAGGGACATTTCGAGACTCGTTGTCGCTTACTATCATTACCCTGAAGAGACCGTTGAGAAGATAAGAGACGAGATGGGGTGGGTTCGAGAGGAACCCAAGCCCGAGGATCTAGTTGAAGGTGATATGTTTGCCTCCAGAGAGGTCTGACACTTTCGAGAAGTTAGAGGCGAGAAAGGCCTACGTGAAGACGAAGAGATTCAGGCCAGAGGAAGAAGGGTACAGAGGCCCGCACCAGATAAGGCTGGCGAAGGGATCGAGACCTGAATACATCAAGCTGACGCCCTATCAGGAGACCTGCTGGCGCTTCCTCGGAGGGTTCGTGGAGTCGAGGTTCGAACCGAAACAGGAACTGGAAGACGACCTCGTTCAGGCTCACATGAAAATCAGACCCGAAGAATATCTGGCCTATGTCTGGATGAGCACGTTCATCATGGTGATAGTCGGTGTGGTGATCGGAGTGATTCTTGGAGCGCTCCTGTTCATACTCGGCGTGATGGATGCACTGACAAGCGTCATCATCGCTATCCTGTTGGCAGTGGTTCCGGCAATCCTCGCGTACTTCGTACTGATGGGCGCCCCTGGATCTGCCAAGAAGAAGAGAGGAACCAAAATCGATGCCAGAATCTCCGGGGCGATGAGCTTCATTTCCGCGATGGCGTCCGCCGATGTGCCTGTCGACGTCATATTCAAGGAGCTCTCGAAGCAGGAGGTGTACGGCGAGGTTGCCGAGGAGGCCGAGTGGATAACGAGAGACACGGAGCTTCTGGGAGTCGACATCCTCTCTGCCATCCGTGCTGGCGCCGCAAGATCCCCGTCTATCAAGTTCCAGGACTTCCTTCAGGGCGTCGTCACGACCTCAACGTCCGGAGGACAGCTCAAGCCCTACTTCCTCATGAAGGCGGAGCAGTACGAGAGGGAAGACAAACTGGAAATGAGGAAGAACATGGAGACCCTCGGCATGCTTGCAGAGAGCTTCGTCACTGTCGTGGTCGCTTTCCCTCTCTTCCTCGTCGTCATCATGGCCATAATGGGCCTAATCAGCAAGGGCGGGTCAGGCTTTGTTGTGACCCTGCTATACGTCGTCGTTGGCCTGATGATACCGATTTCCCAGTTCGGGTTCATATTCGTCATATGGAACATGGAGCAGGAGGCCCGGGGATGACAAGAGCGGACCTAGAGGAAGCCAAAGTGAAGATGTATCAGAAGCTTGACCTAGGCAGACCGATCCTGATGGTGACCGGGGCGGCGGCTGGGATTCTCATCGCCATCGCCTTCCTGAACATCGCAGATGTCGTCAACATACCACTGCGTGCGGAGGAGGCGACCCAGCCAGTCAAGAGGGGAGTGAACTTCATCGTCTTCGCGATGCTCGTCTTTATGGGACCATACGGGTTCTACATGCAAAGGAAGCAGAAGGAGATTGCGGCCATCGAAGGCAGGCTTCCTGATTTCCTCAGGGACGTTGCCGAGGCGGGAAGGTTCGGAATGACTCTTGCCGAAGCGATTGTCGTAGCTTCATCTGGCAGGTATGGGAGGCTCACCGAAGAGATAGAGAAGATGGCTGCCCAAATCCAATGGGGAGTTGCGGCGAGCGAGGCGCTTAAGCTCTTCGACGAGCGTGTCAAGACTCCCCTGGTCAGTCGTGTCGTCAGCATCATCGTCAAGTCAAGCGATGCGGGCGGGGATGTTGCGGATGTCCTGACGATGGTGTCGCACGATACCAAGGAAACGCAGTTGACGGAATACGAGAGAAGGATCGCGATGTCGACGTACATAGCTGTCATTTACATCTCGTTCTTCGTGTTCCTTGTCACAATCGCCATCATCAACGCGACTTTCCTTCCGAAGATGCTTGAGGCTAGCGAATCGCTTACTGGTGCAGGTGCCGGTGGAGGCGGTGGGGTGGAAAGTCCGCTTGCATCCGACCTGCCAGCTGTCGTGGAAAGCATCAAGTTGGCCTTCTTCCTCGCGGCGATAATACACGCTGTGGGTGACGGGCTGCTTGCAGGGGTTCTTGACAACGGAAGGGTGATCAGCGGATTCAGGCACAGCTTCCTGATGCTGGTGATCGGTTTCTCCATTCTGCAGTTCGTCTAGGTGATAGAGTTGAGTGAAGCGATAGGCAAGGATGTCAAGGAGGAGCTGGAAGAGCTCCAGAGGAGAGAGAGCGAGACTGCTGCGAAGCTCAGACGGCTCGAGCGGGAGAAAGTGGCAACAGAGGAGGAGCTGGAGGTCATAGAAGAGCGCAGGAAGAGGCGTGTCTTCTCCGCCCTCGATGCCCTCAAGAAGGGATACTTCACCAAGCTTCTGGGCAAGAAGGGCATAAAGATCCTCTCACCCGGGATCGCCGGCTTCGAAGAGAAGACATTGGGAAGGGTGACCACCATCCCCAAGATATCGGAGAAGGACCTCTCTGAGATCGAGATCCAGCCCATGATCGAGGGCTATTCCTACGTGCGAATAAACTACGACACGCGTGCGAATGAGTACAAGTACGAGGTCATTGAGCCGAAACTTCTGGAAGAAGAGGAGGACATACTCGAGGTCCTCAAGGAGATACTCGTCGAATCACTGGAGACGATCGCGGAAGAGGACGAGAGAGTGAGGGACACGTACCTGAGGAGGCTTGTGGACGGCCTTCTTCGGGAGCTCGGTGTCAGCCTTCACCCGATATCCAAGGAGAGGATAATGTACTACGTGCTCAGGGACTTCATCAGATACGGACCCATCGATGCGGTGATGATCGACCCGAACGTGGAGGACATATCGTGCGACGGTGTCCAGATTCCGTTCTACATCTATCACAGGAAGTACGGGTCCATACCATCCAACCTGAAGTTCGACAATGAGGGGGAGCTCGATTCCTTCGTCGTTTGGCTGGCACAGAGGTGCGGCAAGCACATCTCCGTTGCGCGACCGATGCTCGACGCCACGGTGCCGGATGGGTCACGGCTTCAGGCAACGCTCGGCAAGCACGTCACCAAGAGAGGTTCGAGCTTCACGATCAGAAGGTTCAGGGAGAACCCGTTCACGCCTCTGGACCTGTTGAGATTCAAGACGATGAACGATGAGATGATGGCCTATCTGTGGCTCGCCATCGAGAACGGTCAGTCCATGCTGATATGCGGCGGGACGGCGAGCGGGAAGACGACCACGCTCAACGCCATAC
>JAGMCJ010000075.1 GCA_023129265.1 Thermoplasmata archaeon
TAAGAGAGACAGGTTGTGCATGAGATAGTTGACGTACTCAAACCCCTTCAGTTTGCTCGTCCCCGCCTTCCTGTCGATGAATGTGATGGGTACCTCCATCAGGTTCGTGTAGTTGCCCTTCACTATAATCTCTAGTCCGATTTTGAATCCCTTTGGGTTGAGGTCGACATCGGCGATGACGTTCCTTCTGAGGAAGAAGAAACCTGACATCGGGTCAGTCGTGTCCGCAAGGGGCTTGGAGAGCATCTCAGCACCCTTGGAGATCAGTCTGCGGGTAAACGGCCAATTCTCTATTCGCCCCCCATCCATGTACCTGCTCCCGAATACCAGGTCGGCCTCTCGGTTGAGTATGGGCCTGACAAGATCCGGTATGGATTCCGGCGGGTGGCTCAGGTCGGCGTCGATGACTCCCAATATGTTCCCGCTGGCAACCTCAAATCCTTTCAGGACTGCAGAGGACAGGCCTCTCTCCTCCTTCCTGATGATGGTCCTTACCGCGAATGTCTTCCCAAGTTCCTCGGCCAAAGTGCCGGTTCCGTCCGGCGAGTCGTCGTCAACGACCACGACCTCACCCCGAATACCTTCTTGCTCGAAGACGGTGAAGATCCTCTCAACGAGTTCCTCGATGTTCTCCCTCTCATTGTACGTGGGTACGACGACCGAGACTCTTTCCTCTTCCGTCATTGCGTCCAAATCCATCATGCAGTCCGCTCGTACACATATACTGTGGTGTCGAAGATGTTACATGGGGACGAGTACACTCTATCATATTCCGCCTGAATCTTCGTCTCCGCGGAAGCGTTCTCAAGAAGGCTTTCGAGTCTAGCGACATCGACGACCAAGAACGTATGATTGCCCGACAGGAAGTCCTCGGCAGTGAGTCTCACGACCTCGTGGTCTCCGAAATGGTAGCTCATCACGGAATAATCCCCGCTGATTATGCTGTCACCATCTGCCATTCTGCTGTCCACGAATCTCACAGTCTCATTCATTGCGTCGGATTTGAATAGAAAGAGAAAGCCGCAAAGGCTTACGACAAGGAAGACGACGAGCACGATCATCAGCACTCTGCGGTATCTGTAACCAGCCCATGCCAGAAGGGGGATGAACGGAAGGAGGACTGAGTAGTCATAATGAGGTCCCATGACAGTGTAGCTCAGCGAGAACAGCAGGGAAGCTATCAGCCAAACGACGAGGAAGAGGTTGATTGTGCTCAGACCTCTGAGTGAACGGAAGAACTTCCATCCGTTTGCTCTGAGAACGGTTCCAGCGAGCAGTGCCACGGGGACGAAGCCCACGTTCACCCAGCCAATGAATGTCAGGAGAGAAACGAAGTTGCTGGAAATGAATGGCTGTCCCCAGACGGTGTAGACGGAAGGATTCGAGAACTTCACTAAGTGGAAGCCGAGGAAGCCCGACATTAGCATCATGATATAGACAGGCGTGACTATGACAGCAAAGACAGCAACTGAGACCCAGAACACCTTCTTCTTGTGAAGCTTGGTCTTGAGAACGTAGAAGAGGAGGGGAACAAGGACAACAAAAGCAACGACCTTGGTGATGCAGGCAAGACCGAGAAGAACAGCACTCGCTATGCCATCTCTTGGCTTCCCAGCCTTGTCGAACCTTATGAGGAAGAGCAGCGTGAGAAAGAGGAAGAAGCTCATGAGCGGCTCAAGCACGACTTCTCTCGTCACAAACACTGCGAGCGGTGAAAGGGCGAAAGCCGCTGCACAGATCAACCCCAACTCCTCATCCTTCAGGGCCTTTCCGACGAGGAACAGAACGAGTGTCGTTGCCACGCCGAGTAGGACCACGAACCCTCTTGCCACAAGCCAACTTGAACCGAAAGCGGAGAAGATTCCGGCGAGAATGTACATGAACAGCGGCGGGTGGTCCCGAAGGAAGTGAGGGTCATATGCGCCTCCGTGGTCCACGATGTGCATTGCCCTCAGTGAATACTCCGCCTCGTCATACCAGTAGGATGCAAACTCTGGGGTGTTGTTCACGACCCTCAGGAATAGGGCCAAGAGCAGGATCGACAGCAGAGCGACGGTCTTCCTCTCTGGAGTGAGCACGTCGTGTGTATCAATTGGGCTTTCTTAAGTCTTGCCTACATGCGAGAGCCTCCGCTGATGCGATCCAGTTGATTGATTGCATCATGGCAGAACTCGTGATGACCACGAAGAAGATTGCCATCAGGCAAAATGTAATATAGACTCTAGCAGGTAAGTGCTCAGCAGCAAAAGGAAGGTGTGGGAATGGCAAAGGTAAGGGTATTCAGATGCAGGATTTGCGGCGACCCGTACATAGGGGTCGAACCGCCCTCAAGGTGCCCGTTCTGCGGGGCGCAGGCCCAGTATTTTGTGGAAGCGGACAAGTGGAACCCGAACGAGTTCAACGTCGAGCTGAGTGACCAGGCCCGCGAGGACCTCGAGGCGGCGCTGAAGCTTGAGTTGAGCAACACAGCGTTCTACACATGCGCCGAGAACGTCGCAAAGAACAGCGGGGACGAGTACGGCTTCGCCAAGTTCAAGTCGCTGAGGAAGGTGGAGAGCGAGCACGCGAGCGCGATAAGCAAGTTCCTGAAGATGTCCAAGCCGCCGATTGAGGCGGGGACGTGCAGCCAGGAGTTCAAGGAGAACACGCAGGAAGGCTCGGAGCGGGAGGACCGCGCGATTAAGGCCTATGCAACCTTCAGGGACAGGGCGACAGAGCCCAGGTTGAAGGAGTTCTTCAGCGCACTTGTTGAGATCGAGACCGACCACCTGGACCTACACGCGGAGAATCTGGGGCAGTAGACTTTCGTAGCTTGCATGGTCTAGGGGGTAGCGATGGGCATCCTTTCCGACTCGGTCAGAACCGCGGCGGAATCGTGGTTTCCGCTCAAGAAGGATTAAATAGGTCCAGAACGTTGAATTCCGAGGGATTGTCGTGGAGAGGGTGAAGATCCGAGAGGTCTCCGTGATTCTCACGTTGGTCTTGTTTGCCCTTGGGGTCTATCTACTTACACTCGATATGCTCCAATTAATGCTAGGCCGGTGGACTGCAACCTGGTATGTTGGCCCGGTTCTCATTCTTGTTTCCTTCATACTCTTTGTTACTGTGACCTTCCTATTGCGACAGAGGGCCCCGCGTAAGTTCACATCTAGAGAGTTGATCATCACCGTTGGTGTGCTTCTTCTCAGCACTGGGCTTTTCTGGATTTCTGCTTACTACATGCTTACAGGCAACGTGCTACAGTTCATGACGGAACGCTATGACTACTTCCCACACAGTCTGGCTTTGATAGTCGCAGGTTTTGTCATCGCTTCGATAGGCTTGCTGAGGCCCATCACAATATCGGACGAGAAAGTGAGATCCGATATGGGAGTGATGATAACAGGGTTGGCTCTTATCCACGTCGGGGTAGTTCTTTCGATTCTATGGCTTCCTCAGACGAGGAGCCTCCCCCTCTTCCTCACGGCCATCGGACCGATTCTGACGTTGATTGGAGTGCTGGTTGTATCAGGAAACACCCTGTCCCGCAGAGGAATCCTGCAACACTGGCGTTGATGAGCCACAGCAATCAGAGCGAGTTCCTCGCAACCCCAAGCGGGTCGATTTCCCGCATGAGTTCCAGTTCCTCTTCAGTTGGAAGTCCCGTCTGAGGCACGTCATCGGGGATTCTCAGCTCAAAACCCGTATTCTGCACCACATCGTCCACCGAGACGCCAGGATGAACGGACTTCAACTGCATTCTCTCCTCATCGAAGTCCATCACGCAGATCGGCGTGACGACCAGAGACGGCCCTCCGCCTGGGAAGTCCTTGCCGTCAACGAATCCAGGGCCGCTGATGAAATCCACCTTCTCCACGAACGTCCGCGTGCTGTGATTCATCGAGTAGATCGCAAACCTTCTCGCCCGCGAGAGGAACGGCAGTCCGACAGAACCGGGACCGCGGAACTTAATCTCGCCAGGCTTCCCGATGCCGAGGAGATTGCAGTTCCCCCGCTTATCAATCTGCAACCCGCCCGCGAAAAAGATGTCTATCTCCGTCCTCGCCTCGAAGTCTATGACGTCGGAGAGCGGGAGGACGGCTTCCGCCTTGAGGAGCCTGTCATCGCACGAGGACGCGACGAGCGGCTCAAGCAAAGGATTCACCGCCCCGCTCCCGCCAGCGATGTACGTCAGGTTGGGTGCGTGAGTCATCTGGGCCAAGCGGGATGCAAGCATCGGTATCGCGCTGAAGGCACCCATGATGGCGACATCCCCGTCCTCGAGATGCTTCGAGAGGACCGATGCCATCAGCTCAGCGGTTTTGACCTCTACCATGGGACGCCCCCCTCCATCAGCTCCTTGGCCTTCTCGCGCCCGCCGATCACCTCCAGGTACTCTTCGTTGTCCTTCGGCCCGCGAACGTATCTGTCCAGGTACGCGTCGAAATCCTCCTTGCACGCTCCCAGGTATTCCTTGATGTGACCCTCATCGTACCGGTAATACCGATGCGACGCTGTTGGATGACAACCGAACGGCGTATTGACAACGGCATCGACGAGGAAAGCGGGAACATCGACGCGCATGGCATTCTCGAGAATGTACTCGTGGGGCACGACCTCCTCGACCTGAAGGATGACCTTGTCGCTCGCCTTGATCATGAGAAAGTCGTTGAACTTGCTGCCTTCGAATATCGCGTTCCCGTACTCGTCCGCCTTCTGGCAGTGAACCAAGGCGACATCTGGTTGCAGCGCCGGAAGGCATGCGACCTTCTCCCCGCCAAAGGGGTCCGATGTCCACCTGTAGTCCTCCTCGTTCATGGACGGCACGGACGTCGCCTCTAGACCTCTCGGCAGTGGTATGAAGGGCATGGAACTCGCCCCCGCGCGAAGCGTAAACGTGACGAACGCTTCATCACACTCGCGGACCTTCAGCTTCCCGCTCTCCGCGAACTTCCTGAAGTTGGGCGCGAGGCCGAGATGCTCCATGCCGACGTACGCGCAGTAGAGCTCGTCGACAAGACCTGCACCGATGAGCATGTCCGCGTTCACGGAGCCAGAAGGACTCGTGATCAGCCTTCCGATTCCAACGTTCTGTCGTATGACCTCGCGAATGAGCGCCATCGTGTTGTTGTGCATATGCATTCCGCCGATGGCGACGAAGCATCCGTCCTTCATGAAGCGCTCGACCGCCTCTTTCGCACTCAAAACCTTCTCCGTTCTGGCCATTAACCTCCCCTCGCTAAGGATTAAATAGAGTCGCCGCATTAACGCGCTCCGCCTATTAAACTTTCTTTGAGGGGGATAGGATGGAGCTGGAAGGAAAGAACGCAATTGTGACCGGAGGGAGCCTGGGAATCGGGACCGCTATCGCTCTCAAGCTCGCCGAAGAAGGCGCTAATGTCGCCATAAACTACAGGAAGCACGACGAAGAGGCGAAGGCGGTCGTCGCCGAGATCGCGAAGATGGGAAGGAAGGGCCTCGTCGTGAAGGCGGACGTTGCGAGCTTCGAGGACGCGCAGAACATGGTCGAAAAGGTGGTCAAGGAGTTCGGCGGGCTCGACATACTCGTGTGCAACGCTGGCATAAACTGGGACAGCGTGATCTGGAAGATGACAGAGGAACAGTGGGACCGCGTCATCGAGGTGAACCTCAAGGGGTACTTCAACTACATCCGAGCCTCCACGC
>JAGMCJ010000076.1 GCA_023129265.1 Thermoplasmata archaeon
GGCAAGTTCGGCCAGACGAACTACTCGGCCTCGAAGGGAGGCATAATCGCGCTCACGAAGGCGCTCGCGAAGGAACTCGGGCGGTCCAGCGTGAACGTCAACGCAGTCGCGCCTGGCATGATAGAGACGGAGATGATGTCCCAGATCCCGGAGAAGTTCCTGCAGATCGCGAGGGACGAGACCGTCTTCGGCCGGATCGGCAAGCCTGACGACGTGGCGAACTGCGTCGTCTTCTTGTGCAGCGAGAAGTCCAGGCACGTGACCGGAGAGGTCATCAAGGTGGACGGCGGTCAGTACATATGAGGTGACCACATGCGGACAGGCGTTATTGGTATAGGTCATGGCAAGTTCGGCAGGAGAGAGGTGACGGTACAGGAGCTCGCGTTCGAGCCTTTCAGGGAGGCGCTCGAGGACTGCGGGCTGCACCAGAAGGACCTGGACGCGCTCATCGTTGGCTCCTCTCCGGAGTATCACAGGCAGCGATCATTGTCAGGTGTCGTCGCTGAGTATCTTGGCATGAACCCCAAGCCGACGTTCCTCGTTGAGGCTGCATGCGCGTCGAGCAGCGCGGCTCTCGCGATTGCCGACGCATACATTCGGGCGGGCATCTACGACACCGTGGCCGTGCTCGGCGTTCAGAAGATGCTGGAGCTCTCAACGCCCGAGATCCTTGCATTGATGGGTAGAGTAGGAGACGTGCAATGGGAGTCCGGGTTCGGAACGACGTTCCCTGGATACTACGCCATGTTCGCGCACAGGCACATGCACGAGTACGGCACGACGAGGGAGCAACTGGCGGCGGTGGCCGTGAAGAACCACCACTACGGTGCGAAGAACCCGAACGCGATGTTCCAGAAGGAGATTACGGCCGAGAAGGCGCTCGCTTCGCGGATGGTCGCTTCCCCGCTGAGGCTCTACGACTGTTGCGCCAACGCGGACGGTGCGGCGTGCATGATTGTGACGAACGAGGAGACCGCCAAGAAGGCGGAGACCCCGATATGGATGGCAGGACTGGGCTCTGCAACTGCGCCGATGTCCGTCCTCAGGAGAGAGAAGCTCAGCGAGATTCCCAGTGCCATCGATGCGGCGAAAGAAGCGTACAAGATGGCGGGGATCGGGCCCAAGGATGTCGACGTGGCCGATGTGCACGACTGCTTCACCATCGCTGAGATCCTTGCCTACGAGGACCTCGGCTTCTGCGAGAAGGGCGGTGGTGGCAGGATGATTGAGGAGGGCGAGACGCACATTGGCGGGAGGATTCCTGTCAACGTCGACGGCGGGCTGAAGAGCAAGGGCCATCCGGTCGGCGCAACCGGTGCCTCCATGGCGGTCGAGGCCGTGAAACAACTCAGGGGTGAGGCGGGCGAACGGCAGGTCGACGGGGCCGAGGTCGCGCTGATGCACAACGTCGGCGGTATAGGACAATACTGCTTCGTCAATATCTTCAGGAGGTGATTTCTTGGGCAAACTAGGCAAGGTTGATTTCGTACCTTTCTCGAAGGTCGATGGGATCGAGGAGAGGCTGAAGGAGGGCAAGATATCCGCCACGAGGTGCAAGAAGTGCAAGAACATCTATCTCCCGCCAAGGATGGACTGTCCCGAGTGCTTGGACGAGGAGATGGAGTGGGTGGACCGCGAGGGCAAGGGGACTCTCGTGACGTACACCACGATCCACGCCGCTCCCGCCGGATTCGAGGACGACGTTCCCTACACGATATGCCTGGTTGACATCGAGGGTGGCGGACGGCTGGTCGGTTGGCTCGATGGAAAAGAGGAAGACCTCAAAATCGGCATGGGTGTGAGCGTCGAGATCAGGAACCTTCCAGAGGAGAGAATGATCTATTCCGTGACACCTGAGAAGTGAGGTCTTCACCTGTTCGTGATGCGATTGAGCGGTTCGAACCTGTCCTCCAAGAATCTCAAAATGTCCTCAGATGTCTCCGTGGCGATTCCGTCCTTTCCATCAGTGCGGTTGGCAGTCTCCAGGCCTAGGAGGACAGCCTCAGATGACCGAAACAGCCTGGCTTTGATCTTGCTTTTGAACATCGAGTCAGTTGGGATGATTCCCAGAATGCAACCCTCACGGTAGTTGGCCGAGACTATCTCGACTTCAGCTTCTCTCATGGCCTCCAGCGTTGCAGAATAGAGGGCTGAAAACGATACATAGAAGGTCGAGTACTTCTCATTTCTTCGCATTGGCTCGAGATGATGTTTAGTCACCTGAATATCAATCTCTCTCGACTGTTATCATCTATGATAATATCGCAGCCAAAACCAAGCCCGTGGCGAGCATTGGACCTCTACATGATGAAGGGGAGTGAAGACTCTCGCGACCGGTAGACAAGGGATCCTATGCTGTGGCCGCCGAATCGTCCGCTTCAGTGTCTCGCTCCGGGTCCAAGGAGGCGGCGCGTCCTGCAA
>JAGMCJ010000077.1 GCA_023129265.1 Thermoplasmata archaeon
TGAAGGGAAGAGGATACGAGGCGGTCCTTCTGTCCGCATTCGGGAGCTTGGTTGCGTTGTTCTTCTTCCTGTGCCTTGTGTTTCCCGCCAGGTTCCTGATGGGAAGTCCGCTTCATGCATACGAGAAGCTCTCGTGGTCGATACCGCTCATACTCGTGACGGTCGTCGCCCTGCTCATCGTGAGTGAGCGGACGAGAATGGAAAAATGCAAGCCAATCCTCCGTTGCACCCCCGGTGGCATCCTGAAAGACGAGCGGGAATTCCAGCGGATGCGGGAACTCGTGGGTAGTGAGACAGAGACCCCGCTCTCGAATCTCCTCTTGGAGGCGGTTGTTGTTGAGGGAACGATTCTATGGCACAAGTCTCGATTCTCCCTGCTCTCGACTGAGAATGGATTCGTGAGAGTGAAGTTCGAATCACCGTGCGGGCTCGCGGAGGGTGACAAGGCTTACATTGCCGGGGTCCTTGAGCCATCTCCTTCGTACCGACAGGCCCTTCTGACGAAGATATGGGCATTTGGTGTGTTTCTGGTTTCCGGCCTGTTGGGATACATCGTTCTCTCGACCAGCCTCTTTGGCCTCAACTGGTACCCCTTCCCTTCACTCGTGATCGACAAGAGTTCCGTCGGCCTCTTCCCTCTCTTCACGGGGCTGTTCGGGTTCTCCACACTAATCCTGAGTCTTGCGAGGAATACTGGAATTCCCGAGCAATGCGTGGAGATCAGTGAAAGAGAGCTGTTTCGCGGTCGTTTCTCCTCGGGCCTGAAGGGTGCGGTTGCGGGATGCTTCGCAGGTTGGTTTCCTGGGATCAGCAACGCAACCGCGACCGTAATCGCTAAGATGCTGGACGATCGGGGCAAGAAGGATGACTCGGAGAGGGATTTCATTGTCGCCGTCTCGGCTGTAAACACCTCCAGCTGCTTTTTCACTCTTCTGGCGCTCTTTGTGTTGCTCAGGGCCAGGAGCGGTGTCATGAATGCCATGATGAGCGAGTTGGGTGGCGCTCTTGTGCCATGGACCGAGATTGAGCTCGTTCCTCTGGCAATGACAACTCTTCTCCTCTCAGGAGTCATCGCAGCGTGTGTAGGCTTCATCCTCACGAAGAAAATCGGGCGGAAATTCGCTCTTGTCTGTTCAGGTATGGACTACAGAAGACTGGTTTATGTGATCATGCTCCTTCTCGTCGGAATGGTCTTCCTGTTGAGCGGTCTCCTCGGATTGGTGGTTGCTTTCCTCGCCACATGCATCGGCATGATTCCTCCTTTGATTGGCGTCAAGAGAGTCCACTTGATGGGTTGTCTGATTCTCCCGCTCATAATCCTATTCATGGGGTGATTGGGTGCCTACCCTCCTCATTCATGTACTGTCCGCGGCCGCTCTTCAGGGTCTGGTCAGCTTCACACTGGTCGGTCAAGGTATCAGCGAGTTCACCTTCTACGCGGCCATCGTGTCCATTCTCGTCGACTTGGACCATCGCTCTGATGAAAAGAGGTCTTCGACGATTCACTCGGTGTTCACGATGCTGCTGCTCTCCGCTGCATGTGTCGCATCTGCCGCAGTGGCGGGTGATGTGTGGACGGAGTTCCTTCTCATCTCCTTCGTTGTGGGATTCGTGAGCCACATCTCCCTGGACGTGACGGATGGCGAGGGAATCTACATTGTCCCTTGGAAAAGCAAGAGGATTGCCCCGTTCCGCAGAGCAAAAAGGCCGAGAGATTCGAAAAGGAGAAGAGCGCACCTGATTCTCGTCGTCCTGTCCGCCTCCACGCTACTGATTCTCGTGTGTGTCTGAGGTTCTCTCGCCAATCCTTCGGATTCTTTCTGGTCCGCCGATTTCGATGAGGATGTCTCGAACTGGGGGAGGAACCAATGCCTCCCACTCTCCATCCTCCAGCATGCGCTTTCTAACCTCGGTTCCAGAGAGCGAGTCCCTTCTCACTAAAGGCATAATCCTCACATCAAAGCCCTTTTCCTCGAGGAGTCTGACCGTCAGCGGGTCATTCGAGTAGACAACCTGCAGGTCAGGGACGAGATCAGCGACTCGGTTGACCCACAGTTCGTCGTTGTGTAAATCCTCAATCGCCACGATTTCGTAGTCCTCGAACCCCTCCTTCTCCATCGTTGACCTTATCATCTCGGCTCTCTCCTCAAATGAGAAGGGGTTCTTCTCAGTATCCTTGTGCTGGGAACTCCCAACGCCGAACCTGACGCCGCTGTGTTCTTCTAGTAACAGTTTCACCATGGCCAGGTGTCCTCTATGGAAGGGCTGAAATCTGCCGACGAAGAGTGGCCATGTGTCAGCCCTCATCGAAACCCTCCTCAAAGAACTCATCTATGTGGGGGCAGTAGACTGTCAGGTACTTCGAGCAATGCTCGCAAAATCCGTCATCGAGATTGCTGTCCAATCCTTCGTGGAAGGCATACTCGTCGCAGCTTTCCCTCTGGCTCAAATGGACCCCTTCTCATTGGGGAATGGCTCTATCGACTGGTGTCGTCGATTTCGAGACTAACGCGGCCAATTTCTCAAGAAGACCCTCTTTCCTCTTTCCGACGAGTGCATGCACCAGAACATCCTTGAGAGTCTCGACTGGAATCACCTCAATCTCCCCTATGTATTTGTCCTCCAGCAGGACGTCCTTCATATTGGACTTCGGAATGATCACCTTCTTGAGACCCATCTCTGCAGCCGCCTCTATCTTGGCCGTTACGGCACCAACCGGAAGGACCTGCCCCCTGACGCTCAGCGAACCAGTCATCCCAACGCTCTGGTCGACCTCCACGTTCTCAAGCGCGGATATCACCGCCGTGGCAACCGATATGGAAGCGGAATCCCCTTCCGTTCCTTCACTGCTTCCGACGAACTGAACGTGAATATCATGATTACTTATGTCCTGGCCTGTGAACTTCTTGATGAGGGCGGACACGTTCTGCACGGATTCTCTCGCTATCTCTCCCAGCTTCCCCGTTGCGATTATCTTCCCGCCATCCTTCGTCTGGGCTGGAGTCACTTCGGCCACAATCGGAAGAAGGATACCCGAGAATTCCACCATGCCGCTCGCACCATGCAGGACCGCCAGACCGTTGACAACTCCGACAGCCTCTCCCTCAACCATGGATGTGGCGTACATCTTCCTGTCTTCTATTATCCTGTCTGCGATCTGCTGCTCAAGCGACCTCGCAATCTTCTTCGCTCTGTAAACGTGATCGGCTGTGACGAGCGGAGCCTTGTCCTCTGTGGCGATGTCCCCGGCTACTCGGATGAGTCCGCCCAGCTCTCTCAAGCGCAAGGTCAGTCTTCCCTTCCTCCCGCTCCGCCTTCTCGCCTCTCGGAGGATTTCGGTGACTGCACCCTTGTCGAAGTGAGGAATCTTCTTGTCCTTGGCTACTTCCTGCGCTACGAACCTAATGAGCTTCAGTCTATTGCTGTGCGTGTCCCTCATGATGCTCTTCATGTAGACCTCGTAGCCGTAGCCTCTCATTCTGGACCTCAGGGCGGGGTGCATGCCAGCGACCGCATCTAGATTCCCAGCCGCCACGAGTATGAAATCGCAAGGTACGGCTTCCGTCTTCACCATGGCTCCAGAGCTTCTCTCGCTCTGACCGACTATACTGAACTTCTTCTCCTGCAAGGCGGTGAGCAGGCTCTGCTGGCTCTCCAGCCTTAGCATGTTGATCTCATCGAGGAAGAGAACGCCCTTGTGCGCGCGGTGGATTGCACCGGCGTCCACTCTGTCGTGGGATGGCGTCTCCAGACCGCCCGACTGGAAGGGATCGTGCTTCACATCTCCGAGAAGAGCACCAGCGTGAGATCCCGTGGCATCGATGAAAGGCGGAAGATCATCGGGATCGTGGGATACCAGCAGTTTGGGTATCATCAAGGCCTCCTGCCGGTGTCCAGTGTATCTTGAGAACATGAACACTATGACCGCTATCAGTATGCCAATCATCAGTGGTGTGGGATCGAAAGAGAGCGCTCCGGTGTCGGCGTCGTATCTTATGGAGAGCAGTGCGGCCAGGCCCACGATTATGAACATGATGGTCATCATTACAGATGCCTTTTGCTCCCTCCTCTGCATGGCCTCTGCTTTCTGGGCGCCCACTAGCTCCTTTCCTTTGCCAGCGGGCACTACCCTTATCCGAGGTTCATTCGGGTCGTCAGGGTTGTGATAGACGAGAATGTCCTGGAGCTCTTCCTTTGAGAGCAGCTCCACCATGGAGTTGGCGAGCATCGACTTCCCCGTCCCCGGATCGCCTATGAGCATCACATGCCTTTTCTGCTCCGCAGCCTTCTTGATGACCACAACGGACTCGTCCTGACCTATCACTTGTTCCACGAGGTTTGTAGGTATCTCTATCTCCGTAGTGGACTCGACGTCCTGACCCACCATCCACTCATCTATCGGAGGCAAGTCTCCATCATCTGAAGGGTCCGTCTGCTCCCCACTCATCGATTCACCAATCTGGATGCATTCATACTTAGGTAATCCTGATATAAATTCTGCACCCTCTTAAATGTTTGTATATGAGTGCTGGACTCTGGCAAGATAATCTCTCAGATCACAGAACGAAGGAAAGAAGCTCTGGAGAACTACCTCGCAGTGGCCTTCACGATGAGTCTCGCGATCTCCTGAAAGATCTGCTCTACTCCGTCCCCCGTCTTCGCACTGGTCACGAGGTATGATGAACCCATTTCCTCGCTGAACTCCCTCACATCATCCTCTCCGAACTGCGCCTCATCCTTCAAGTCGATCTTGTTGGCAACGAACCTTACGGGAACCTCGCCGGTGACCTTGGTGACCGAGTCGATCCAGTTCTTCAGTTCCAGGAGCGTGTCCCTTCGCGTGACGTCACACACTGCTAGTATGCCCTGGGCTCCGTGGAAGTAAGCTTCCTTGAGGAGCTCTCTGAAGCCCTTCTCTCCCATGATGTCCCAGATCATCAAGTTGACCTTGATGTCGTTGCCGCCATCGAGCTTCGGGAGCAGCAAGCCCTTCTTCGTCACCTTGGCTCCGAGCGTAGCTATGTAGAGGTCCTCGAACATGTCAAGGACGAACCTCCGAATCAGGCTGGTCTTGCCTACTGCAGCCTCCCCGACGAGGCAAATCTTCGTCTTCATTATCTCAGGGTCGCTCGATTCCGGAGACATTACAGGAAACCCATCCGAAGACATCGTTAAAAATCCTCCCTCGGAATTATCGAGATTGAGAATGAAGCCTATGCAAGAACATCCTTTCCGGCGATTTTGTCTGCGATTCTCATGAATGCAGTTTCCACGTTCCTTCCTGTTCTCGCGCTTGTAAGAAGATATGACGAGCCGTAGGACTCTCCAATCATCTTCATGTCGTTTTCCTCTACGGTCCTGGACTCTGCAAGATCCACCTTGTTTCCCAAGAAGACAATGGGAACGGATCCTGCAATTCTCTCTACAGCGCTGATCCACGTGGGGAGTTCGTAGTACGTGTCTTCCCTTGTCATGTCGCAAACCGCCAAAAGGCCCTGAGCACCGTAGAAGTACGCCTCTTTGAGGAGTTCTCGGAACCCCTTCTCTCCCATGATGTCCCAAAGCGTTAGGTCGACATCTAGATTCGTGTTCCGTTCAGGATATTGGAGCAAGAGGGCCTTCTTTGTGATCTTCGCACCGATCGTCTGAATGTACCTGTCACTGAAGGTGTCGTAGACGTATCTCTGTATTAGACTTGTCTTGCCCACAGCGAACTCTCCAATGAGACACACCTTCATCTTGATGTTTCTGACCTCACTCATTTCACTGCCTCCCTTCGCTGTCTGCAAATAGTCCGTTCAATAAATAGCACTTCTTGTACGACTATCAGCGCTGATTATCAATCCATATTCTCAGACTAGGCGACCTTTCTCTTCGTGATCGCGTCCGCAATCTCGATGAAGGCCTTTTCCACATTGTCGCCCGTCTTCGCGCTTGTGAAAAGATAGGGAGACCGGTACTCGGCACACATCTCGCGCAGTTCGCTCTCAGTGAATGCCAGTTGGTCCCTCAAGTCAACCTTGTTTGCAAGGAATTCGATCGGTATTTTTCCGGTGACGGTCTCAATTGCGGCTATCCAGCTTTCCAGGCCGGGAAGCGTGTCCTTCCTGGTGACATCGCAGACCGCAAGGATCCCCTGTGCACCATGGAAATAAGCCTCTTTGAGCAGCTCCCGGAAGCCCTTCTCCCCCATGATGTCCCAGATGGTCATGTCGACCTGAATCTCGGTACCATTGTCGGGGTAGTCAACCCTCAACTCCTTCTTCGTGATCTTCGCTCCCAGAGTCGAGATGTACCTATCATCAAAGTCATCGAGCACATATCTCCTGATGAGGCTGGTCTTGCCGACCGCGCCCTCGCCTACCAAGCATATCTTCATTTTCATGGTGTCGCTGCTTTCGAACATCTGTCACCATCCCCTAGATGCGGTTGGAAAAAGACGGGAGTTCTCGGATATAGGTTTCTACGAGATTATCAGCGTTGATACTAGTCCTCGAGCTCTCCCAGTTTCGCGCGGGAGATCTTCTCAGCCAACTCCTTGAACGCTTGCTCCACGTTCTCGCCAGTCTTGGCGCTCGTGTAGTAGAACCTCGAGTCGTAGGCCCGGCTTGCCTGCTCCAAGTCGTTCTCGGCGATGACCCTGCTATCCTTCAGGTCAACTTTGTTCGCGAGGAACTCTATTGGAACCCTTCCGGTCACGCTATAGACCCCCTCGATCCAGTCATCCAGCTCGGAAAGTGTGTCCTTACGGGTCATATCACAGACCGCGATTACGCCCTTGGCTCCGTAGAAATACGCCTCTTTCAGGAGTTCTCGGAATCCCTTCTGACCCATTATGTCCCATATCGTCATGTCGATTTGAAGCTCCACCTCCTTCTCCGGATAGTCCACCACGATTTCTTTCTTGGAGACCTTGGTCCCCAGGGTCTGGAGATACTTGTCGTCGAACTCATCGAGAACGAACCTTCGTATCAGGCTGGTCTTCCCGACTGCACCCTCGCCGACCATGCATATCTTCATTTTCATCTTCTTTTTCAAAGGGATTCCCCCAATGCTCTTTCCTCAGGTTCTTTCGAAACACTCGAAATCCATATAAGGATTTGTATTTTGTTATCAAGGCTGATATTCTCAGTCAAGTCGAAAGCTTATTGTTGCCCTGCGATATCTCAGACCCGATGATGCGAAAGGATTACATCTCGGTGCTCGACGCGGAGGACGAACTCACAGGACTCGTTCAGTCGGCGCTCGACCTGAAGAAGCGACGTGGAGCAGGTGAGAACGACGACGTTCTGAAAGGTAAGACACTGGCGTTGATGTTCGAGAAGAGCAGCACCCGGACACGCGTCTCTTTTGAGGTCGCGATGAACCAGTTGGGCGGGAGATCACTGTTCCTCAATCCGCAGGACATGCAGCTTGGAAGGGGGGAGTCGATTCCAGACACGGCGAGAACACTGAGTAGGTACGTTGATTGCATTGCCTATAGGGCCTTTGACCACGAGATGGTACTCGATTTGGCGAGAAACTCCTCCATTCCGGTGATTAACGCACTCGACGATCTTGAGCACCCTTGCCAGGCCCTGGCCGACATCGTAACGATTCTTGAGAGGAGGACGCCAAAGGGACTGAAGTTGACCTACGTTGGCGATGGGAATAACGTGTGCAACTCTCTTCTGCTCGCGTGCTCACTCATCGGCATCGATATCTCGGTTGCTTGTCCTGAAGGATATGAGCCGGATCAGAGCATCTTCGAAAAGGCTCGGAAGCTGGCCTCACAATCGGGGTCCAGGTGCGACATCATAAGGGACCCGAAGGAGGCAGTTCACGATTCCGACATAATCTACACGGATGTATGGGTCTCCATGGGCGACGAGGAGGAGGCCAAGAGGAGGCTCGAAGCCTTTGTCGACTACCAAGTGAACTTGAGCCTGGTTTCGCTGGCCTCACCCGACTGCCTCATAATGCACTGCCTTCCCGCGCACCGAGGACAGGAGATAACCGATGAAGTCGTTGATGGCCCCCGATCAATCGTGTTCGACCAGGCCGAGAACCGCCTTCACGCGCAGAAAGCCCTGCTCATCGCTCTACTGAGATGAGATTACTCCGAACCGAAGAACCCTCTCAAAACGGGGTGCATCTCCATCATCTGCTCTCTACCCATCGCCTCGTAGAACTGGATCATTATGCCTACGGCTAGCAAGACCCCCGTACCACTGGCATTCCCTACGGTCCCAATCAAGTCCGCACCTGCGGCCAAGGCGCCGACAGCCGCTCCGCTAATGACCGTCACCACAGGGATATACCTCTCCAGCACTCTCCTGAGAACCCGCGGGTCCCGCCTGAACCCTGGAATCTGCATTCCGCTACCCTCGATTTGCTTGGCGACCGCCTCCGGTCCCATGTTCGTAGTCTCGATCCAAAACTTGGCGAAGATTATCGAGCCTACGATCATCACCCCCACGTAGATTAGAAGGTGAGCCATCATCTGCACGTGCGTGTGACCTCTAAGCAGATGCTCGTACCTGTCTGGACCTAAAAGCGGGAGGAGCCAATCACTCACACCCATCACGGTCGAGAGGTAGTAGGCTATCCCCGTCATGGGCGTCGTACGCGAGATACCTAAAGCATCCGCGTCCGCTGCCGACGTTGGGTATGAACCAATCATCCAATTCTGTCCGACCAAGGGCCAGTCCGGGTTGTTCCAGAAGAGGAGGGAAAACATGCTCACATTTGCCAGCACGGCTGCCATCAGTATGACCGGTATGTTGGATGCGTAGATGAGACGTATCGGATACCTCCCCCTAGCACCACGGGCAGCGCCGTGCGCCAAGGGAAGCTCGATTCTCATGGACTCCGCGTATGCCACGATGAGGAAGATAACCATAGTCCCGACTAAGGCGATTATGGGATTCGGATCCTGGAGAAGGATTTGCTCAAACCCTCCTTGGGAAACACCAGAAACGCTCATGTTGTTGAGGTACCACATCGTCTTCGGTATAGTTCCTGGGGGCATTCCTCCAGGGTCAGCGGGTATCCAGTTGAAGGTTCCCACGAAGATCTGTTGTGAGACTCCTGCGGCAATGAACAGGCTGACGCCGCTTCCAATGCCCCATTTCGAGACGACCTCATCCATCAGGAAGACCAGATAGCTGCCAATGACTAGCTGGACTACTATCAGCGAGTTCGCCATGAGCATTCCCTGTCCCGGGGCGAACCCCTCCATCCTCGAAACGAAGTCCCCTGAAGGATGAAGGAAGCCGAAGACCTGCGGTATGGCTTCCACGACTATCATGATGATGACGAGGAGCTTCTGTGTGCCCTGGTACACGGACTTGTCTTCGTCGTTGGTCAGGTCAAGCTTGATGATCTTCGATCCCGCGAAGAGCTGCATTATGATGGACCCGGTCACGATTGGACCTATGCCCAGATGCATCAGCGAGCCCTGCGCTCCAGCGAGTATAGCTCTGAGACTCGCGAATACGTCTATGGTTTCTTGCGGATCAAGACCATAGATGAATATATTCGTCATGACGAAGTACAGAACGAGGATGAGAACGACCCAGAGCATCTTGGTCCTGAAGTGGACATGCCCAATAGGCTTCGAAACCGCGGGGAGCCTGTCCGTGATGGGCTTCAGGGCATATAACCTGCTCTTTCCCTCTTCAACCATCAGTCGCTCCTCTCCGACTCCTCCATTCCTGGTATGATTACTTCTCCTCCTGCCTTCTGCACTTTCCGGATGGCAGATTCGGATGCCTCGTCAACCACTATCCTCATCTTTGTCCTGGCCTGCCCTCTTCCAAGCAGCTTGTCTATCCCCATCTTTCCCAGGTCCACAGTGACGATGTTCCTGGATTTCTCTGCGAATCCCTCCAATATGATCTCGTCAAGCTTCTCCTCAACTTCAGCAAGATTGATTGTGTTCTTCTCCACGACAAGACTGAAATGTCTCTTGAAGCCGTAGTCACCGAAGTGGGGTTCCTTCATTTTGACCGTAGTCATGTACTTGTGCTTGTGAAGGCCAGCGTTACCTCTGCCCCCCCGCTTGCCGGCGCCTCTACCGGCCTTCTTGCCTCTTCCGTGAGTCCTCTTCCCTCTGAGCTTTGATGTCCTTCCCATTACTAGCCCTCGTGAACGAACAGCATTTTAGTCAATAGGTCATTGATCTTTTCCCCTCGGTATCCGAGAGAGCCCCCAAGGGTATATGGCTTCTTGACGCCCTCGAAACCCCTATGCGGCGGATGGAGTCGCACGACAGGACTGAGCCCGCTCAGTGAACCCATGGTCTCGTCTCCCTTTGCGACAGCCTTCGCAAACGCGATTACTGATTTGTACTTGGAGTTCTTCTTGACGTAAGTGTCAGTTATCTTCTGGCCAGCGACGGAACCTCTGGTGACAAGCATCTTGGCCAGGGTTTCTGGCTGGATTTCGCCCCATGTGATGTAGTCCTTCGCTTTTTGGAGCATCCCTTCATATTGTGGGTTCTTTGGGATAACGACACAATGGTTCGACTTGTTCAGCCTGAGGAATCTCAACGTATCGGCGATGTCCCTTGTGATTCCGACAGTGCCTCTCACCCTGATGACCGCGTACGTCATTCAGATTTCTCCTCTGCTTTCTCTCCTTCCTTTCCCTGTGCCTCCGAGGGCTTCCCCTTCTCCACGGGTTCCTCCCCGGTCTCCACGGGTTCCTGCGTGTCGCCTTCTGCCCGAATCTCAGTTGGCCCGGAGAGTACGCACAGTCCCTTGGACTGTTCCTGAGTCATCTTCATGGTACCCGTCTGCTTCAGTGCATCGAAGGCGGCGAAAGCGTAGTTCACCGTCGTCCTGGAGTGTCCCTTCGTGAAGCCCCAGGCGTCCTTTATTCCACCCAGCCTGAGTATGCTTTTCGCGATACCTCCCACCGCGAGGGAAATGCCCCTCGGTGCGGGCTTCAGAACGACCTCAACCGACCCGCTCTTGCCTTTGACTTGGAACGGAAGGGAGTGCGCTCTCCCACATCCGCATTCCCAGGACCCACAACCCCTCTTCACTTCGACGATGTTGAGCTTCGCAGCATCAATAGTCTTCCTTATTGCCGGTCCGACCTCTTTCCCCTTGGTTTTTCCAAGCCCGACGTAACCGTCTTCATTGCCGACGACCGCCACGATGACGAAGTTGACCCTCCGTCCGCTATCTGTCATCCTCTGGACCATGTTAACGTCAAGAACCTCATCGCTAAGATTAGGGAGAAGAATGTCTACTATCTCGGGCTCCTTGAGCGGAAGGCCGGTATCGAGCGCTTCCCGCATGCTTGATATCTCCCCGCGGAAGACCATCTTCCCGAGTCTTGTCTTGGGTTGCCAGTCTGGTCCATCACGTCTCATTTGCCATCCTCCATCTTGGACTTCACCGCCTCAAACGCCTTGACAGTGTTCTCACCGATGTGTTCTCCCCTTACCCTCTCATCACTCGGGAGTATCTCCTCGCCACAGGGTATCCGGAGGCCGGCGTCCAACATACCTTTCAGAGAAGCGAAAATCCTGGACCCTTTCGTGGGCACGTGCAGGCCCGCGTCGAGCACCGCTTCCTCTATGCCATTCTCAAGCGCCCTCTTGCCCGCCAGATATCCCGTGAGATATGCTGCTGGGATGTTGGATGTCGATTCCTCCCAACCCAGCTTTCTGAGATCACTTGAGACCGCCGAGCTGAGCACTCTGTCACCACGCGGATCGAAACTCATGATTTGGACTACTGTGCTCCTGTTGGAGGCTCTAACGACAGCTCTGGGTAGACCGGACCTCAGCAGCCTCGACCTGAGCCTGTAGTCTGTCCTTCCCTTGCGTCTCCTTCGGAAGGCCACCCTCTTTCTCGGACCCCTGACCATCACTCATCCTCCTTAAGATATCCGCCTGATCTGAGGTGCGATTCCAGATGCGATTTGCTCTTGAAGGCCCCGCCCTTTGCCTGGAGATAGAATTTCCTATATATCGATACGTCTATCTTCCCCTCGTCTCGGAGCTCACGCAATCTCTCTCTTATCGGGCGGATGGTCTGAATCCACCTCTCCTTCTTCGGCTTCCTGGCCTTGCTAGTGCCCTTCCGGCTTCCTTGGCCTCTGCCTCTCCCCTTCTTCCTCTGGGCCTTGTAGAACCTTGTCCTGCCTCTCGAGATACCTCTCTTTTGCTTCGCCTTTATTGCTCCTGCATCAATCATAATCTTGATGTCTGTTCTTGTTATGGCATCAGCTACATCTTCCATTCGGAGCGGGTCTATCCACACTCTGTTGACCCCGCACTTAAGAAGACTGGCTGCCATTCTCCTCTGATTCTTCAGGTCCATGAACCATGCTCCTGTTCAATATGCGGATCCCTATCTCATCCGCTCTCGTCTCAATCTCAACACGCTTCTTTGTTCCCACCGAGTGCCCGATTCGGGCCGCCTGGGTCTTTGGGTCGAGTACTTCCAGTTCTCTCGTGTTGTGGATAAGGACATCCTCAAAGCCTGAAGGATGAAGTCCTCTGGCCTTTCGCGGTGATCGATATCCAATCGACGCCATCTTGGGTCTGTACTTCAACCCCCTTCTCGCCTTTGAATGAAGGCCGCGTGGCCTCCTCCAGCTCTTGCCCAGCCTCTTGTATCTGAACCATTCCTGCCTCCGGAACTCGGGTTTTCTACGCTTCTGCTTCTGCCTGATCCTAAGAGCCGTCTTTGTCTCTTCATCCAGAACGGGTTTTATCTTTGGTCGTACCGCCTCTTCCTCTATGATCTCGATTTCCTCTGCTCCTTCCTCTTTCAGATGACTCCTCAGCCTCTTCCTGAGTTCAGCGACCGTCCCTTCCGTGTCGAGGCCCAGGGACTCGCACATCTCGATGAGCTCAGCCTTTCTGGCCTTGCCTATCTCTGTCAGCGTTGGCGGTTCTGCCTTTCTCTCGACCTTCTTAGCCCTCTTCTCACTCATTCTCCTGCACCCTGGGTTTTTCTATCACGTAGATACCGTCCTGAAAGACTCGAGGATCGTATCCTCTGATCTTTGTGGCCTGCTCGATATTCGCGGCAGACTGACCCACGTCCTCTTTGCTGTTCCCCCTCAGTTTCAGCGTGTCCCCTTTAATCGTAACCTCAGTCTCACCCATTATCCCGGCCTTCCTGTGATGCCTTTCTCCCAGGAAGTTCTCAATCAACACGATCTTCTGCTCCTCATTCACGGAGACCTTCATCGGGAAGTGAGAGTAGACGATCCTCATTGTGCACTCGAATCCTTTTGCCGCGCCCAGTATCATGTTCCTTATGTGAGACGCAAACGTCCCCGCCAAAGCCGCTTCCTTCTTCTTCGGAAACTCGCATGATACGACGACCTCGTCTCCATCCTTCTGAACAGAGACAAGGGGATGGCCGAAGCATCTTTCGAGAATGATACCACGGCTAGAGACAATGACAGTATCCCCCTCGACCGCTACCTCGACACCATCGGGGATTCCGACTCTTTCCTCAATCCTTCCTGATACTGGCATTCATAGCACCTAATACACAAATGCGAGCAACTTTCCACCAATACCCAGCTTCTTTGCCCTTGAATGAGATAGTACACCTTCCGTCGTCGTCAAGATGAGGACACCGAAGTCTTGCGCGGGTAGAAACCTCGACTCGTACTTCTCAAGATTCACCCTCTTCACGGAGAAGCGGGGCTTTATGACACCACAATCGTTTATGTTTCCGTTGAGTTCCACCTCGAAGATTCCAGATTTTCCGTCCTCTATGTATTCGAACTTTCTGATGTACCTATATTCCCGCATCACCTTGAGGACTCTGCCGATGAGTTTGGAGGATGGCCTGATTTCGCACTTCCTCTTCCCAGAGAGTTCCGCATTCTTTATGCGCGTCATGGCATCGTTCAATGGATCGTGTTGCACGCCAATCACCTATGAGTACTTCCTAAAGCCAAGCTCGAAGGCAACTTCGCGAAAGCATTGGCGGCAGAGATAGATTCTGCTCCTTCTGATGATGCCTCGCTTGCGCCCGCATCGCTTGCAGCCTCTCTTCCTTCCGAACTCCTTCTTCGGTTTCATTCGACTACCTCAATGCCAAACCTGTCCCGCATGAACTGGATTCCTTCTTTGCGTGTCACCCTGTGCCTGACCGGGAGCTTTGACGTTCTTCTCCTTCTCTTGGTCACCCGGTAACCAGGGCGCTTGAGATTCACGGAGACGTCCATCCCGAAGATTCCGATCTCGGGATCGTACTTCATCCCCTCGAACTCCGTGTAGTCAGGAACGCCAAACGAGAAGTTGCCCTCAGGGTCGAAGTTGTAGCCTGCGAGTTTATTGTTCTTCACCCAAAGAGCCCGCTTGAGGAAATCCTCAGCCCTCCCGCCTCTTAATGTCACTTTGCACCCTATTGGCATGCCCTCTCTGATGCCAAGGTCTTTGTTGGTCGTCTTCGAAATGGTCTCCACGGGCTTCTGGTCTGTCAGCATCTTCAGGACCTTCTGGGCTTTGAGGAGTCTCTCTCCTGCCTCGCCTACGCCGATGTTGACCACGGTTTTCTCGACTCTCAAGTCTCTCATGTCACTCACTCAATCACCTAGACGACCTTCGTTTCTGGTATCTTGATTTCAGGGGACTTCTTTCCCACGACAAAGACATTCCTAAGAGACGTGCTGAAGCCCTCTTCGAACAGGACCTCGTTCTCCCTCGGGTTTCTCGATTTCTCATACTCCTCGAGCTTGGCGAGCTCTCCGACGTGTTTTCCACCGACAAGCAGGGCGATGTTTCCCTTAGCCAACTCGTAGTGGCTCATTATCTTCTGGTCAGGAACGCTGATCTTCAAGACGTCCCCAGTCTTGTACGCGTTCTTCTCGATGAGGATGTTCCTGCCGTCGTACAGGTTGAGCTGAATCCTTCCGCCTCTCACCGTCGTCTTCCCCTCGATTCTCGACAGCTTCCACTTCGCCTGCTTGGCGTCTAAACCGACAAGTTGTAGCCTGCCCTTTGTGTCGATTAGCATCCTGAAGTGCTCCTTCTTCTGCTTGAACGAGAGGACATCCATCAGACCAACGCCTCTCTTCAGATCCCTCACGGGCTTCCCGTCTACCAGGACGCCTCTGGAAGAGAGGAGCATTCTAGCTTCCCTGGAACTGTCGCAGTAGTGGAGCATGTCCCTGAGGATGATCTGCAGGGGAATCGATTCTTCCAAGCCGTGGGGTCCTGGTCTGGGTCTAGCCACCCACTTGTGCCTCTTCCTCGAGATCATCCAGCTTCTCGGTGACGCCAATCGCTTCAGATGCTTCTTCATTCTCTATCTCCCAGCGCTTCGAATCTCTCTCTCCTCATAGGATCGGAGAGATCCAGCTTCGTTATTATCAAGTTTGACGGGTGAATCTTCTTTCCGATCTGAGTGCCGTCCGCCTTCTTTCTCGTCAGGCCCTCGAT
>JAGMCJ010000078.1 GCA_023129265.1 Thermoplasmata archaeon
CGATACGCACGGTGTCCCCTTTGCGGATGGGTACCGCCCTCGGGTAGGCTTTCTTCTCATCGCCGAGGTACTTCTCGGACAGGTGTGCAGACATCCTCTTCCTCCTCTTGTGCCAGGGGGCCGTGTACAGGTCCTTTCTCTGCTTCCTTGCCTTCCCGCTTTTCATCCTCATACCCTCATAGTATCATCGATGCCGTCGCAGCGATGCGAGGCCATCTCTCCGCGGCTTCCCTCGCAACGGGGCCCTTGATGTCCGTGCCCTTCGTCTCGCCCGTGGGCGTCGTAATCACGACGGCGTTGTCCTCAAACTGGACCATCACTCCGTCCGACCTTCTGAACGGTCTTCTCTGTCTGACTATGACAGCATACACAAGCTGCTTCCTCATCTCAGGGGTTCCCTTCTTCACGCTGACCACAAGCAAGTCACCGATGCCCGCGACCGGATACCGCCTGAGCCTACCGTGGTATTTGGGGACCTCTACGATCTGAACGACCCTCGCTCCCGTGTTGTCTATGCAATCTAGATATGCTCCTTTTGGGAGGCCTCTGGTCTGTCTTCCCGCTATCCCCTTCATTCGGTTATTCCCCCTTCTTCTCAATCGCAACGTATGTGACCGTCTTGCTGAGCGGGCGGCATTCCATTATAGCCACCCTGTCCCCGTGCTCTATCTCCAAACATGGGGGGCTGTGTGCCAGGTATTTCCTCGTTCGCTTCTCGTATCTCTCGTACTTCGGTATCAACCTGATGTATTCCCTTTCCACGACTATCGTGTTCTTCATCTTGTCGGACTTCACTTTCCCTTCCAGGATCTGACCTCTTACGGGAAGATTGCCATGGAATGGACAGTACGCATCATCGCAGCTTTTCTTTGGAGTGGGAACGTCGATTCCGATGTCTCTCGCCTTTTCCTTCGGCATGTTTCACCTCGCTCGTTTTGTCCTGTCTTCCGGACGGTGGAGGAGTCTCGCTCCGTCTACGTCAACGCCTCCGTCTATGTGGAACCTGAATAGCGTTCCCCGCTTCGGAATCCTCTTTTCCACGTCCTTCACCTCAATTACTATGGTGTTCTTGGTCTCGTCCACAACAATGCCCCTGAACCCGACAAGGTTACTACAGGTCGAGCTGATGACCTCTGCTTCCAGTCCTATCAGCTCATGTTTGTGGAGCAGTTTAGACCTCCTCACATCATCTGACCTCTACCGTGAACCCTATCTCCTCCAGGGCGAGCTTGACCTTCTTCCTGTGTTCCCCTTGGAGCTCTATCCGTCCGTCCTTCACTGTACCGCCTGCAGCGCACTTCGTCTTCAATCTCTTTGCCAGGTCCTCGACGTCGATGTCGCTGGCATCGATTCCCTCGACGATTGTGACCACCTTTCCATAGCGCCTTCTGTCACTGTAGATTCTTATGCGTTGCTGTTCCCTTGCGATTTCCTCGCACATGCACAATTCTTGTGGAAGCCCACAAACTGGGCAAATCCCAGCCATTATTTCTTTTCCTCCTTGACTGCCTTCGTCTCTTTCACCTCCTCTTCCCGAATTATCGTGAGCAATCGTGATATGTTGGACCTAATCGCCCTGATCCTTCCTGGGCTTGCCGGGGCACCGCCCATGGCTGCGACTCCTCTCTCGTGCATAAGGTCATTCCTGAGTTCTTTCAGCTTCTTCTGTCTCTCCCCTCTGTTCATTTCCCTTATCTCGCTCGTTCTCAGCAGTGCCATTCTTGACCTCCTTGGTTTCCGCTTCGTCCTTCGCTTCTTCTGGTCGGGCCTTCGCTTCCGAGGCTTTCTCGACCGGGGCGGGTTCTGCCTTGGCTCCAGAGACCTCCTTGACTTCGGCCGCCTCCTCCGCCGCGGGTTCTTCGACCTCAGTTTCCAGTTCCTTGTCGACTATCTCGATCTCATCTGGAAGCCTCGCCCTCGGGTCCATGATTTGGACCTTCACTCCAATGACTCCAAGTTTGACCTTGGCGACGGCGAAACCCTCTCTCATCCAGAGCTGCTTGGGCTCGCCACAGAACTTGATGTGCCCAGCCTTGAACTTCTCCATCCTGTGCCGCTGGCCTGTTATCTTGCCCGAGATGACCACAAGGCATCCTTTGGCCCCGGCTCCCATTATCCTCCTGACAGTCGAGTGGCCCGCCCTCCTGAAGTGCCATCCTCTTTCGAGGGCACTCGCCAGCTTCTCGGCCATTATCTGCGAGTTGAGGCTAGCGTTTTCAACCTCTTGGACCTCGATTTGGGGATTCTCAAACCCGAATTTCGCTTCAACCGCCCGAGTGAGTTCCTTTATCGTGGCTCCCTTTCGTCCAATGACCAGTCCAGGTCTCTCAGTGACAAGCGTGACCCTGTATCCCATCGGAGTCCTTTGAATGTCTAGACCGCCGAATCCCGCTCTCCGTGTCCTGGCCATGAGGTACTCCTTCAGGAGTATCCTGCGGATTTTTTCTTCCACGATCTTTCTCTCGTTCGCCAACCTATTCCTCCTCGCTCCTGAGTATGACCTCGATGTTGACCTTC